>NZ_CAWMYC010000128.1:0-66482 GCF_963872035.1 Scytonema sp. HK-05 | reverse complement strand
GACAAGACGGTACGGTTGTGGAATCTCAACGGGCAGCAACTCAAAACCCTGAGTGGGCATAGCAGTTCTGTCACGAGCGTGGCTTTCAGTCCGGATGGCAAGACAATTGCCACTGGCAGTGCTGACAAGACGGTACGGTTGTGGAATCTCAACGGGCAGCAACTCAAAACCCTGAGTGAGCATAGCAATTCTGTCTTGAGCGTCGCATTCAGCCCAGATGGCAAGACGATTGCCACTGGCAGTTTAGACAACACGGTACGGTTGTGGAATCTCAACGGGCAGCAACTCAAAACCTTGAGTGGGCATAGCAGTTATGTCACGAGCGTCGCATTCAGCCCAGATGGCAAGACAATTGCCACTGGCAGTGATGACAAGACGGTACGGTTGTGGAATCTCAACGGGCAGCAACTCAAAACCCTGAGTGGGCATAGCAATTCTGTCTTGAGCGTCGCATTCAGCCCGGATGGCAAAACGATCGCTACTGGCAGTACTGACAAGACGGTACGGTTGTGGAATCTCAAGGGGGAGCACCTCAAAACCCTGAGTGGGCATAGCAGTGTTGTCTGGAGCGTCGCATTCAGCCCAGATGGCAAGACGATTGCCACAGGCAGTGCTGACAACACGGTACGGTTGTGGAATCTCAACGGGCAGCAACTCAAAACTCTGAGTGGGCATAGCGATTCTGTCAGGAGCGTGGCATTCAGCCCAGATGGCAAGACGATTGCCTCTGCCAGTGATGACAAGACGGTACGGTTGTGGAATCTCAACGGGCAGCAACTCAAAACCCTGAGTGGGCATAGCAGTCTTGTCTGGAGCGTGGCATTCAGCCCAGATGGCAAGACGATTGCCACAGGCAGTGCTGACAACACGGTACGGTTGTGGAATCTCAAGGGGGAGCAACTCAAAACCCTGAGTGGGCATAGCAGTTATGTCACGAGCGTCGCATTCAGCCCAGATGGCAAGACGATTGCCTCTGCCAGTGATGACAAGACGGTACGGTTGTGGAATCTGGATTTGGATGACTTACTGGCACGCGGTTGCGCTTGGGTGCATGATTATTTGAAGAATAACCCCAATGTTCAGGATGGCGATCGCAAGCTGTGTGATGATGTTGGCAGTCGTCGGTGAGTGGACTTGGTAGCCCTAGCGACTGGAAGTCGCGGCTACACAAACAAAACCCGCCTGCGCGGGTTAAGATCCGCAGTCTTTAGTCTGCGGAGGCAGACTTCGTTTGTGTAGGCGCGGTTTCTAACCGCCAGCTTTAAAGTCAGCGATCGCACAGAGTACTAGCTTAGCGATACTCCACAGGAGCCGCCCAAAGGGCGATCGCACAGAGTACCCGCTGAGCGATCGCACAAAGTACCCACTTGGCGATCGCAAATATAGCAGTTTGCAATTGAATGCAGTACAGTGAAGCTTATTGTTCTGCGATTGGCTTTGCCACTGCCTCTTGGGCGATCGCGTATAGATTCAACGTGGTTTTTCGCAGACTATCACAGTACCTTTTTGGAGCAATCACTCTCAGAACTCGAAACTTCAACCTCAGAACTCGAAACTTCGACCTTAGTACACGTCACCCACCGTAAAAGGGGTTCGGTAATAAAAAGTGCGATCGCGCTTTGGGCGATCGCACTAAATGCTGCTCATTCCAAAAATCAAATAAGATTTCTTAGAAATGGTGCCACTTTGCGATTGCTAGAGCAGCAAATGCATGAATATATGTACTCAGGCAGAATTAATTACCAAGACTTAGCGGGAGCGTGAAAGCCCCTGAGGGACAGGCGCACAGCGCCGTATCCCGTGCTTCAGCCAGGGGATGAAATGCGACGGGCGCAGGTTTTAACCTGCCGTCTCTCTTTCTTTTTCAAGGATTAAACTGTCAATCCACTCTTCAATCAAAGCAGTGATAGTTCTATCTTTTTGAGCAGCGTATAGCATCAACTTGTGTTTTCTTTTGTCTGACAGTCGTATCTGTAATGAGTTATTTTTCATATTGCAGTGACAAAATCTTTGCAATCATGTTAGCATATACGAGAGGAGACAAAAACAAATGTATGGATGTCAACAAAATTTAATCAATCCAAATACAGAGTTAAAAGCAGTACTTGAGTTTATTTGCAGTGAGTCGCACAAGCTGACTAACTGTGGCATCTACTATGCTCGACAGTTGTATTTTAAAACTGGTAAGTTGATTGGTAAATATGACTTAGAAAAGGAGTACAGGACTAACAAACACTATCAGGTTTTGCATTCTCAAGCAGCACAACAGATATTAAGGTCTGTTTCTGAGTCATTCAAATCATTCAAGGAACTAGACAAGAAATACAGTAAAGGCGAATTGCATTTTAAGCCCAAGCTACCCAAATATCGCAAGGGTAATGGTTATGCATTAGTGACTTATCCCAAACAAGCTTTAAGGCTAGTTGGTGATACCATCAAAATTCCTCTTGGATCTACAGTAAAAAGATGGTATAAGCTTGATAGTTTCCTACTACCAATGCCGTCTAACTTGCAGTTTGAAGATATTAAGGAATTGCGAATACTTCCACGCAACCAATGCTTTTATGCTGAGTTTGTTTATCAAAAAGAGTCAGCACCAAAACTAGAACTAAATCCTCAATATGCGCTAGCAATAGACCCTGGTATCAACAATTGGTTAAGTTGCGTATCTAACATTGGGACTAGTTTCATTGTTGATGGACGTAAAGTTAAATCGCTTAACCAATGGTACAACAAGCGTGTTAGTACTCTTAAAGAGGGTAAACCACAAGGGTACTGGGACGACCAGCTAGCCCATATCACAGAGAAACGCAATCGACAGATGAGAGATGCAGTTAACAAGGCTGCAAGGTTGGTTGTTGACCACTGCATTAAGCACCACATCGGTACGGTTGTTTTTGGGTGGAACCAAGGACAAAGGCAAGAAGCTACACTCGGCAGAACAACTCAATCTTTTGTCCAAATACCAACTGCCAAATTGAAAGAACGAGTTAAACAGCTGTGCGAGTACCACGGTATCAAGTTTGTTGAAACCGAAGAATCATACACCAGCAAGACGAGTTTTTTAGATGGTGACTTTCTGCCTACATTCGGTGAAAAACCCGAAGGGTGGACGCCAAGAGGGAAACGAGTAAAACGCGGGATGTATCGCACTGGTACAGGAAAACTCATCAACGCTGATTTGAACGGAGCCGCAAACATATTGCGGAAAGTAGAGGCACAATTAGGCTTGTGCCTAGTCAAGGTCTGTAGGCAAGTTTTGACCCTTGCTACCAGATTTCGTATCTGGGAAACCAAAACTAAAAAGCGGAAGGAAGTGGCTTTAGCCCTTCCTGGAGCAACAGTTTAGAATCCCCGCGTCTTTAGACCGGGGAGAGGTCAAACATTCCCTATTCTGTTCCCTGTTAAGCGTTCCCTGTTCCCTACCTCCACAAATGAATTTAATTTTGCCCAACTACTTACCATTAGGGTCTGTCTGCAAAGTCAATTTCGTGAAGAATTTTTACGAAAACTGACATTCTGCTGGAAAGGAAATGCGTAGTCTTGAGTTAATCTCAAAAGCTTAAAATCATCGATTTTGTAGCTTGCAGACACGCCCTAGGGTTAGGAGAGAATTATGGCGTCAGGAATGATGGTCGAAGGCAAATGGATAACCGATGGAAATAAACCAGATCCCAGCGGTAAGTTCAAACAGATACCGACAACGTTTCGCCATCGCGTGACTGCCGATGGCTCTAGTGGGTTTAAGGCAGAAGCAGGACGCTATCACCTCTACGTTTCCTTGGCGTGTCCGTGGGCGCATCGCACCTTAATTATGCGAGAACTCAAAGGGTTGAATGATGCCATCTCAGTCTCTATCGTCGATCCGATTATGAGCGACAAGGGATGGATGTTTTCTGAAGCACCGGGAGCCATTCCTGACTCGGTGAATCACGCTCAATATTTACAAGAGATCTATGTGAAAGCCGAACCCAAATACACAGGACGAGTCACTGTTCCGGTATTGTGGGATAAGCAAACTCAAACAATCGTCAACAACGAATCTCGCGAACTCATTCGGATGTTTGATGTAGAATTCGCTGCATTGGCAACACAGAAAATAGACTTATACCCACGCAACCTCCAACACAAGATTGATGAAACAATCGATGCAATTTATATGCCAATCAATGCTGGTGTCTATCGCGCTGGTTTTGCGACTTCGCAAGCTGCCTACGAAGATGCGGTGACTGAACTTTTCGAGAGTTTAGATCAATGGGAAACCGTTCTGAGCAAGCAGCGCTATTTATGTGGGGATCAACTCACTGAAGCTGATGTTTGTATGTTTGTAACGCTGTATCGCTTCGACTCAGTGTATCATGGTCACTTTAAGTGCAATTTGCGGCGAATTCTCGACTATCCGAACCTCTGGAATTATCTAAAGGATCTCTATCAGGTTCCTCAATTCAAAGCGACGTGCAATCTAGACTATACTAAGCGCGGCTATTACATGAGTATGACCGAGATTAATCCAAATCGAATTGTGCCGAAGGGGCCAATCATCGATTTTGACGAACGGCACGATCGCGCCTTGCGCGGCTCCCTTTGGGAGCATCGCGATCGCACTTAGTCACATTAAAGCTCAATATTTCTCAGTAACAAATTATATCATGTCCGATTAAATAACCAAACTCAAGTTTGTAGTGAGGACTAAAGTCCTCTTGGGCGAAAACAAGGACTGAAGTCCTTACTACATATAAGTTTTATTAGGGGTAATTTGCCGGACTTGATATTAGAGGCCATTTATCCTCGTTCATAAAAAAGACGCAAAGTTTTTCTTAGCGCCTTTGCGTCTTTGCATGAAATGTAATAAGTAGTGCAATGCCTATATCTAAACGTTCTGATAATTAGGATGCCATTGCAACCAGTATCTTTCCAAAGACCTAGCAACAACATCCGCCAATTTACCAAACAACGCATACAGCAAAATGCTCAGCACCACTACATCAGTTTGCATAAATTCTCTGGCATTCATCGCCATGTAACCAATTCCAGAGTCAGCCGCAATAGTCTCAGCGACAATCAGCGTCAACCACATGATCCCCAAAGAATAGCGCACACCAACCAAAATTGAGGACATTGCACCAGGAAGAATAATCCGCCAGAACAAACCCCAACCACTCAAACCATAAACTTTGCCCATCTCAATCAATCCTGGATCGACGCTGCGAATACCGTGAAAGGTATTCAAATAGAGGGGAAACATCACACCCAAGGAGACAAGAAATAGCCTTGCTTCGTCTCCAATTCCAAACCACAAAATCACCAATGGAATCAATGCCAAGTTAGGAATGTTGCGGAGCATCTGCAGAGAAGTATCCAACAACTTTTCAGCAACAGGAGAAATGCCATTGAGCAAACCCAAGGCAAACCCAATACTTCCGCCGACGATGAAACCGGATATTGCTCGCGCCGCACTGATGCTGATATTCCTAAACAGTTCGCCAGTCTCGGCTAACTTGATTGCAGCACCAACCACACTCAAAGGAGCAGGTAAAATTCTGGTAGGAATCACCCCTATGGTGGAGAGCAACTGCCACAGGACGAGTATTAGTATGGGTACGCCCCAAGGAATTAACGATTGAATCTGGCGATTTTTAAAAAAATCTGACTTTAATTTGAGTGCTATTGTCATCGGACACCTCTTTTGAAGCTGTTGGTTGCGAGTGCAGTAAATCGGATTTGGCGACAAATTCGCTGTATGAATTATTCAAAACTTGGTGCGGTGTGAAAGTCGGAAGATTTTGTAAAGGCAAGCGCGGAAAAACTAATTCAGCAACTCGATATGCTTCTTCTAAATGAGGATACCCTGATAACACAAAAGTATCAATTCCTAAATCGGTATATTCCAGCATCCGCGCTGCAACTGTGTCTGAATCTCCTACTAAGGCAGTCCCAGCACCGCCACGCACCAATCCCACACCTGACCATAAATTGGGGCTAATTTCTAATTGTTCGCGACTGCCTTGATTGAGTTGTACCATGCGGCGTTGTCCTTCTGATTCAGAGCGAGCAAACCTTTGTTGAGCTGCGGCTATTGTTTTGTCGTCTACATATTTAATCAAATCATTGGCTGCTTCCCAAGCTTGTGATGCGGTTTCACGAACAATAACGTGCATCCGGATACCAAATCTCACAGTTCTGCCTTGTTCTGCAGCTAAGCGGCGGACTTTGGCAATTTTTTCAGCAACTTGTTGCGGTGGTTCTCCCCAGGTTAAATAGACGTCAATGTGTTTGGCTACAACTTTGAGCGCAGCATCCGAAGAACCACCAAAATAGAGAGTCGGATGAGGCTTTTGTACAGGAGAAAATTGGAGTTTAGCACCTTGAACTTTCAGGTGACGACCGGTGAAGTTGACTTGTTCGCCTAACATGAGCGATCGCCAGATTGTCAAAAACTCATCAGTGAGTTCATAACGCTGATCATGGTCTAAGAACACGCCATCTTTGGCAAGTTCTTCTGAGTCGCCACCAGTCACCACATTCAGAACAATTCGCCCGTTAGAAATTTGGTCAAAAGTCGCAGCCATTCGTGCAGAAAGCGAAGGCGACATAATCGACGGACGAAAGGCGACAAGAAACCGTAAGCGTTGCGTCACCGGAATTAATGAAGCTGCAACAATCCAAGTATCCTGTTTATGAACTACCCCGACCTGCACTCTTGCTCGGGGTTTCTGCATCCCCGACAGCAGGTTGAGATTTCAGACGCTTCTTTTGGGCTAGTTGCCTCATTCCTCCGCAGGACTTGCGCCCCTTGGGTAATGAAGTAGAGCTAGACCCATCACCGTCTACGAGGTTCGTTCCAAACCCCGGCAGCGTTCCTTTTACCCAGTAAAGACAGACTTCGGCAGAGGCAATGTCTCTATCTTGCTGATAGCCACAAGCTTGACATTGATGAACCCTTTCATCCAGTGTTTTGGAATGTTGATGTCCGCATTTAGGACAAGTTTGAGATGGCTTAATTTTCTTGGTAGGTACCTCTATAAATTGCCCGCCACCTTCTTCAACTTTGTACTTGATTGCGGACAACAGCCGCCCAAATCCAACATCTAGGATGGACTTATTCAGCCCTGCCTTCTGTTTTTTGCGCTTGCCTTTCTTGGCTTTACGGGTCATTTTAGCGACTTCTAGCTTTTCGGTTGCAACGAGGCTATTACTGCGCGTTATTTCTGTTGCAACTTGATGAACCCAGTTTTGACGCTGGTTGGCTACCTTCCGAGTAAGTTTCCCCACTCGGTTAGATGCCTTTTTCCATCTTCTAGAAGCCTTAGTTTTAGATTTCCTGTTAGGGGCTTTCTTCCTACGCTTAGACTTAGAAGCCTGTTTGATTTGAGCTTCGCATGAGCGTAGAAATTTGGGAGCTTCAACCAACTGATGGTTTTCGCCATCGCTTACGGCTAGTGCTGACTTGCACCCAATGTCTATGCCAACAGCACAAGCGCCTAATTCACGCTGAATATTGGGAACATCTACTGTGATAGAAGCGTACCATTTTCCATTTCGGTACACGATGGTACAAGTTGTTGGTCTACCCCAGCTTCTTGCTTTTCCTCGCATCTGAATTTCAATATCCAAATCGACAAGTTTTAAGTAGCCATTCACACTTGTTGTGTGCGCTTTGAAGCCTTGCCGACCGTCTGGATATGTCCATCCAGAGTAGTGACGGATTGATTTGAATCGAGGATATTTCCCTAACCCTTGGAAGAAACGTTGATACGCAAAATCCACCCGTTTCAAAGTGGCTTGCAAACTACCAGCATTAAGCAATTTATACTCTGTCCAAACTTCTTTGAAAGCTGGCAGACTCCCTTGCTGCTGGTAGTAATCAACTTTGTTTCCGAATTTTTGATACTGAGTTTTGCGGTTAGACAGTGCCGAGTTGAATAATTCTTTGTGCATTGCCCGACACGTGCGAAGTTTTTTCTCCTGCGCTGACGTGGGGTAAAGCCTGAAAGTAATACGCCGAACAACCATTGCCTAACCTAAACCGTATATAAATGATATTAAACTCTCAACGCCTGGATTGTAAATTTTGGGGCATCGAACCCCAAAATTTACCGCTTACCGCCCCTCCTTACTTCGTTGAAGGAGGGGACACACGCGGTTACGTTGTCCAGTGCCAATCAACATCCCTCCGTAACCGAGTTGGTCAACGGCTTGAGCAATTTGACACATATAGGGATAATTGGCTTCGCGCCTGCCAATTTTTGTGCCTAAATAACGCTCATCCCCTTGAGTTGGTAAGTACCAAAAAGCTTCTACCATACTAAGCTGAAAATCCTACAATTTGCACATCATCTTTTAATCAAATTCTTGTGGGGTGGGCCGGAAAGCCCGCCCAAATTGTGCAAACTAAATGCACAACAGCTTATCTCCAGATATGTTTATCTTTGACTAACTAATCTTGGAGGTGTCAGCGCTGCATATTGTTGAGTCGTCAGTAGCGCTTGCTTGATATCAATTTTTTTGGGGATAACTTTTTCCTGATAAAATACATCAGCAATCCGTTGTTGCTCGCTAACAAGACTTGGCGTGAGCTTCCTTAAACTATAAGTCCGCCGACGCACCGCCACTTCTAATATTGCTGGATCAAGTTTTAGTTCAGGCGCAAGAAGTTTTACAACATCAGTTGTGTTAGCTTCCGCCCATTGCCCTAACTTGTCTATCTCTTCTAAAATAACTTTCACCACTCCAGGATTTTGGACGGCAAATTCACGTCTTGCGAGATAAAATCCCCCTTGTGTAGCAATTCCTGCTGCATTTCTTAGGGTACGAGCATTAGCAGTTTTTTGCACAAAAGCATAAAAAGGGTCCCAAGTGACCCAAGCATCAATCTTCTTTTGAATAAATGCATCACGCGCTTCTGCTGGAGTCAAACCAATGGGTTGAATATCACTATATTTTAACCCTGCTTCTTGCAAAGCTCTCAGTAGTAAATAATGTGAAGCTGAGCCTTTCTGAAAAACAACCCTCTGACCTTTGAGATCCGCTACTCGCTTAATAGGTGAATCTTGCCTGACTATGATACCACTGCCTTCACCCTTGCTAGGTTTACGCCCGGCAATATAGACAAGTTGTGCACCAGCAGCTTGGGCAAAGATTGGCGGTGTTTCCCCCACACTACCGAGATCAACTCTGCCTGCATTCATGGCTTCCATCAGTTGGGGACCGGCTGGAAATGGTGCCCACTCTACAGAAACGCCCAAAGCTTTGAGAGGTTGTTCTAAAACTCCTTTGAGCCTGACAATATCCCCAGAAGTTTGATAGCCTAGTCGGACGACATTAGTGTTGATTCCAGAGGGTTTTGTTTGCGCTTGAGCTTTTTCGATAAAGTCTCCAATAATGGGAACTGAAAAACCAGATAATCCTAGCAATGAATATTGGAAAACGCTCTTTAATAATTGACGGCGTTGCTGGAACAATTTTTCATCCATAACTGTTATGAAATCTCCTGATGATTGATGAAAATTTAAAAAAAATTAAAATTTTTATGCTTGCTTTTCAGCAGCCAGTACAGTGTTGGGAGGTTATTCTGTAAAGTCCCCTTATAAAGTTCTATGCTCCCCCGCGCTATTTTTGACTTAAAATTGTGGGAGGAGTCAAAGCTGCGTATTCCTCAGATGTCAGCATGGCATCTTTGATAGCAATCTTTTTTGGCAAAATTTTCTCATTGTAAAATAGATCTGCAATCTGTTGTTGAACTACCATTCTGTCTGGCGTAATTCCCTGTAATCGATAATTTGCGCGGCTTGTGACAATTTCCATAATCGGCAAATCAATTTTGAGTACAGGTGCTACAAGCTTGGCAACCTCCTTGCGGTTTGCTTCTGCCCATTGACCGTTTTTATCAATCTCTTCTAAGATGATGCGAACTAATTCAGAATTGTCCTTAGCAAAATCGCGTGTTGCTACATAGTATCCACCTGGAGTCCCAATATTTTTGCCATCTCGCAGCACACGAGCACCGTGGATTTTTTGCACCAGAGCTAAATGAGGATCGCCAGTCACCCAAACTGGAATAGTCCCCTGAATGAATGCACCACGGGCTTCTACATTGGGCATACTCAAAACTTGAATATCACTGTATTTCAACCCCGCTTCTTCTAAGGCTTTGAGGATGAAATAGTGAGAAGCAGAACCTTTTTGAAAGACAACTTTTTGACCTTTTATGTCAGCTAGAGTTTTGAGGGGAGAACCTTTAGGAACAGCGATCGCACTCCCTTGTCCTGAAGTACTAGTAAGTCGCCTACCAGCAACATAAACTATATTTCCACCGGCAGCTTGGGCGAAAATCGGAGGAGTTTCTCCCACCGAACCCAAATCAATTTTGCCGACATTCATGGCTTCCATCAATTGCGGACCTTGAGCAAATTGCGACCACTCAACTTTAATACCCAAAGGTTGCAAACGTTTTTCTAAAACTCCCGTTACCCTGACAATATCACCGGAGCTTTGATACCCCAAGCGGACTACTTTTGTTTTAATACCAGTGGCTTGTGTCTCTGTTTTTTCCGCTTTGGGGCTTGTGGAAGTGCAGCTGATTAAGGTAGCAGATAGGGCTATAAAACCAGGCATTGCGAACAATGCGACTTTTCTAATTACTGTTAAGTTGGTTTTGATGTAATTGCTAAACATTTGATATTATCTCCGGGCAATTTCAAGGGGTATTACAAATAGAGCTAATTCATTCTCTTGCCCAACCATTAGGAAATAAATGTCCTGTCTTATAGCACGAGTCCTAAGCTGTTATGCTTTTAACTTGCATTGTCAACGACGGGCTGTCCGGCACATCCCAATACATTTTGGTTAGTGATGTTTCCGCTCTATGAAATCCCCCAATTCCCTTAAAAAAGGGGCAGATAGTTCCCTCCTTTTTAACAGTTACCAGTTATCAGTTATCAGTTATCAGTTTCATCGTTGGGGGAAACACCACACCATACGCCTGGTCACTGGTCACTGTTCACTGTTCACTGATTTAAGGGAGTTAGGGGGGATCAAGTATTATGCGAAAAGTATTGCGGCACATCCCACAAGAACTTTGTTACCTGTCGCGAGTGCAACTTGTAGGCGCGACAGTTTATTAACAAGACTAAATATTGTTTGACAGTCCTCTTCAGAGGACTTTTGCTATTAGGCTGCGATTTAAATCACAGGCGGATGAGGTGTATATTGCGCTCATTCGAGTGCTAAAAATTTACTGCTTCCAAGCAGCAATAGCAATGACAGGTAGTTCTTCTGTAAACTGCCCGGATGGTTCAACAGCCAGCAGAGATTCTCTTAAATCTTTCTCAAATTTTTCACGGTTGTCTCCAAAAAAAGAAGGCAGGCAGAAAGCCGTTGTATAGAGATAGCCAAGAAAAGTATCAATTGTCCAAAATTGTTCAAATTTCAATTCATATTTCTCAATGCGAGTGAAGGGTGATTTAGCCAAGATTTCTTCATGAGAAACTTCTAGAGGTTTCCATACACCTTGTCCACCTTGACCAGTGCGACGTTCTTCTCCCAACCACCGTTTGACAACAGTAAGCGCTGTTTTTTTCCAAGGATCGTCACTGTTCCAAATATCTTGAGGTGCATTGATAATTGCGACTCCACCATCACTAGTTAGCAATTCATGGATGCGTTCTAGCACAATTTCCCGCTGCATCCAGTGAAAGGCTCTTCCAATGGTGACTAAACGGAATGACCCCAAACCAGGAGAAACCAATTCTGCTCGTTCTTGCACCCATTTGATATTGGTTGCTCCTAAAGCTTGTGCTTGTTTTTGGGCTTCTGCAAGCATTTCTGGATCGGGATCTAACCCAATCACTTCTTCAAATCTGTCATGAAATGGAATAGCAATCAATCCAGCACCACAACCCAAGTCTAAAAGTCGTCCAGTCCCATCAAGTTGAAATTTTTCCGCAAGCAAATCAAATAAGGCTGGTGGGTACTTTGGTCTATAGCGAGCATAATACCAAGCAGCGCCCTCAAATAATGTCGAGTCGTAAGCAGGAAGCGTAGTCATTTAAAACACTCCAAAACTTTGAATTAGTTATTAGTCAGTTGTTAGTTGTAGAGACGCGCCATGGCGCGTCTGTACATTTGTTAGTTGTCAAAAATTACCCCTAACCACATCCCATCTCCCCATCTTTTTAAGATTGCGGTATCCAAGTTGCTTCTTTGATTTGAACAGGTTTTGGAATCAGCTTCAGTTTGTAGAATAAATCTGCCATCTGCTGCTGTTCGTTCACAATTTGGTCATTCATATACAGCACACCAAAATTCGGTCGCCTTTCAAAAGACCATTCCCAGTTTGCAGCTTTAACACCCGTTGCTGTTTCTAAAATTTTCGCAGTTTCCTTACGGTTACTTTTTGCCCATTCTTCATCTTTCGCCTGTTCATCCAAAATGACTTTGACAATGTCAGAATGTTTGTCAACAAAAGGACGAGTGGCAATAAAGTAGGAACGTTGTTCTGCAACTTTTTCCCCATTGGCAAGAAGACGTGCTTTTCCTGTCCGTTCCGCTTCAGCGTAACGCGGATCGGAAGTTACCCAAGCATCAACATTTCCCCCTTCAAAAGCAGCACGGGCTTCTGGTGGTAAAAGATAAACTGGCTGAATATCTTTGAGTGTTAAACCAGCTGATTCTAAAACTTTTACGATTAGATAATGTCCTGCTGTTCCTTTTCCTACGGCTACTTTTTTACCTTTTAAGTCAGTTACTGTCCGAAATGGAGAATCTTTTTTGACTAGAATAACCTGACCTTTCCCATTAGGTAAACTGCTAGCAACATAGACGACAGGCGTACCTGCTGCTTGAGCAAATATAGGAGGTGGTGCGCCTACAACTCCTATATCAACTGCTCCAGCATTCATCGCCTCCATCATGGGCGGTCCTTGAGCAAATTCACTCCATTTGACTGTAACCCCTGAAGGCTGCAATCTTTTTTCTAAACTACCTCTGGCTTTAACAATGTTTAAAAAAGCTGTTCCTTTTTGGTAGCCAATGCGAACTTCTGTTTGTTTAACGTTGCTAGAAGCTTGTTCGACTTTTGTGTTTTGTGTGTTTTGGGTAGTTTGAGTATTTTGAGCGCTTTCAGTTTTGGGAGCGCAACCTGTGAGAGTAGCTGCCAGTAGAAGTAAGTAAGCTATAAAAGATGGTAGAGACCGCCCAAATAACCATGCATGGCTTGCAATCATTTTCCACCTACCTCAAAACGGACGACTACCCGCAAGGCTGACTCGTTTCATCACTCGTCGATAGTTCGGATCAAATGCTTGACGGTAGTGCAAGGTGGCTTGATTATCCCAATAAACAATGTCACCCACAGACCATTTGTGTTGGTAGTAAAATCGAGGTTGATTGAGATGCTCTCTTAATTGTTCTATTAGTTCTGCGCCTTCTTGCGGATCTAAGCCCACAACTTCGACTTCATTGGAATAACTCAAGTAGAGAATCTTTTTGCCACTCTCAGGATGAGTCCGAACCAATGGATGGGGGAAGACAGGGCTGATTAGAGGTATGCTCTTATCCAGACGGTACTTGGGTCTTGGTCCGTTAGGATCTTGCAAGAACGGGTTATAAGTAATCAACTCTAAGTCAGCAATCCGTTCCTTAGTAGATTCATCTAATGTCTCGTATGCCAAATTGAGATTCAACCAATAAGTATCTCCCCCTTCAGGAGGCACTTCAATAGCATACAGTAGTGACCCACTCGAAGGGTAGGGAGTCCAAAGGTGATCGGAGTGGAAGGGAATTTCTCCGCTACCAGTGTAGCCATTATCAACATTAGAGATTGGAATCACCACTGGAGTTACTCCAGGTTTGGAAGCTAACACCGGAACATCATCTGGTGGCACATAGAGTGAGCCAAAGTAAAATGCAAAATTCAACAGTTGCTCATCTGTGAGATTTTGGTTTTTGAAAATTAAGATGTGGCGATCGCGCAAAGCTTGCTTCAGTTGTAATATCACATCAGGTGCAACGCTTTGGCTGGCATCCAGCCCAGTGACTTCAGCTCCTAAAGGCGCATCAAGCTCAGTGATTTTAAATTCAGACAAAGTTAATGTAGGCATAATAAGCAATTCAAAATTCAAAATTCAAAATTCAAAACGACAAAACCTATTGTTTGAGTGAGCAGTAATCAGGTGGTTATTTTCTATCCTGATTACTGTTTACTGTTTAGCCAGTACTTCTGGGGGAGTGATTTTGGCATACTCTTCAGGCGTCAAAAATCCATCTTTGACATTGACTTTCTTAGGTATCAACTTTTGGCTATACCACATATCTGCAACTTCTTGTTGTTTTTTAATGACTTGCTCGGTAATTGGTCGCAGCCCCCAGTCATACTTGCTGTGCATCTTCTCTAGGGTGGGTACGTCAAGTTGAGTTACCGGAGCAAGTAGTTGTGCCATTTCTTTACGATTACCCTTAGACCAAACTTCTGCTTTTTGCAACTCCTCAAAAAATATTTTGATGATATCTGGGTGTGCCTGATAAAAACTACGTGAAGTTGAGTAAAAGTTCCCTGTATCTCTCAACTGACCACCATTTATTAACTCACGTCCTATTTTCTTTTGTTCAGTTCTAGTAACGAATGGTTCCCAAATGAACCAGCCATCTACTTTTCCCTGGCTAAACGCCACATTAGCATCAGGCGGCGCTAGAAAAACTGACGTTACATCATTGAGTTTCAACCCTTCTTTTTCCAGCGCTTTTACTAAGAGATAGTGACCAATAGATGCTTTTTGAAAAGCAATCTTTTTGCCCTTCAAGTCAGCAACACTTTTCACAGGAGAGTTCTGTGAAACCAAAAGCGAGACAGTTTTGCCATTGAAAGGGGTAGTGGTTAGATAGACAAGCGGTGTCCCTGCTGCTTGAGCAAATACTGGAGGCGATTCTGCCGTTGATGCAATATCGAGTGAACCCGCATTGAGGGCTTCTAGCTGTTGCGGTCCAGCAGCAAATTCGGGCCACTCTACTTTAAAACCCAAGGGTTCCAATCTCTTTTCTAAGTTACCTTGCTTTTGTAAAACTGCTAGAGGGGTGAGTTGTTTTGAACGAACAATACGCACCACTTTTCTACCGCTGCTGGTAGGTGAAGACGCTGGCTCCTGAGTTGTTTGTTGCGCAGTTTGTTGAGCTGTCTGTTGCGTTGTTTGTTGGGTCGTCTGAGATGGTGTACTGCAACTGAACAGAGTTGTAGATACCACTAAGCAGTAGCCGGCTCTAAATATTAGAGAACGACGAGTGGCTCGCGAATCTTGCCATGATTGAAACTTTTTTTTCAAAACTTGCATCTTACTTCACTTCTCACAAACAATGTTCAGTCGGTATGTAATCACTTAATGAATGAATCGGCTTATTTGTATCCAAGTTTTTGCATGAATGGATAACTGTTGACTGATAACTGATTCTGTACTTGTACTGTTTGAGGAGTATTAACTTGATCTAGTTCTTGTGAAGTTTTACTTTGCCCACAAGGACCTTTTAAAGCAATAGGTATCAAGGAAACAGCAAGCAGTAATAGTGAGAAACCGCTAATAAAATCAATTTTTGATTCTGTCTCTCTTTCTTTATGAGAATATGTTTTTAATTTTTGTGTATAAAATTTTAGTGAAGGACAAGGAGAGGGGGAAAACAAAAACACCACTTGATTTTGTAACTCTAATTGGTGCATGCCATAAACATTATTGTTGTCAGCGTTGGGGGATGCACTAGAGGACATGGGGACACTAGGGCTGTGTGCCTTTGTGTCTAACAAAGCCGCGTCAAGTTGCACAACTGAGTGCAAATTCGTCTCAGAATGAGTTGGTTGGAACTTATCAGAAGATGCCTTCGGTTTTTCCTCCAAAAAGCCAGAAATAGCAATCATGATTGATTTCCTCGCGAAGCATTGACTGTTAATAACAAAGTGCTAGCGTATGGTTTAGCGTTTAGCTAGCCACACGTCATCTTTGATTTGAATAGGTTTTGGAATCAGCTTTTGAGTGTAGAACAAGTCAGCCACTTGCTGTTGTTCAGCAACATATTCGTCTTTCATATCGAATACGCCGAAGTAAGGACGCCTCTTCAAAGCCCATTCCCACGCAGCAGGCTTGTATTTGGTTTGCTCTGCCAGTAAGTTAGCAACTTCGCCAGGGTTGGCTTTTGCCCATTCTTCTACTTTGCGTTGCTCTTCCAAAATCACTTGCACCAAGTCGGGGTGATTTTCTGCAAAATTGCGCGTAGCAATGTAGAAAGCTCTTTGTGGGGCAACTTCATTACCTCTAGCTATGACGCGTATTTCGTTTGCCAGCTCCTTCTGAGCTAAAAATGGGTCGCCAATGGGTAAAGCATCAATCCTACCTCCTTCAAAAGCGACCTGGCTTTCTGGGATGGAAAGGTATGTGGGTTGAATATCATTGAGTGTTAATCCAGCTTTTTCTAAAGCTTTTAAAACCAAGTAATGCAGAGCAGTTCCCTTTTGTACAGCAACTTTCTTGCCCTTGAGGTCAGCAAGACTTTTAATCGGGGAATCCTTACGCACAATAATTGCTTGAGCACCTGCGTTAGAGCCAGTTGCAGCAACATAAACGATGGGATTATTACCAGCTTGGGCAAAAATTGCTGGTAAATTCCCGACATTCCCGATATCTACGCTTCCTGCAGCCATAGCCTCCATCATGGGGGGACCGCCACGGAATTCTATCCACTTGACAGTAATGCCATCAGAGGCTATGCGCTTTTCCAGATTTTTCCGTGCTTTGAGAAGGTTCAGACCTGGAGTTCCACTCTGATGACCGACATTAACGACCTCTAGCTTCGACCCACCAGACAGTTGTTGAGCCTGACTGCTATTAGTGCTTTGGGGGCTACAGCCTGCTAAGGCAAGCATCCATACTAATAAGCAAGCCATAAGAGCGACCAAAAAATACGGAAATATTTGGTTATCAAGCCTTAAGCGCCTAAATCTTGTCAGCATTACTTATCTTTTATTCAAACAAAATCATGAGTTATTTGTGATTCATTTCGGGATGAAAAGTTATCAATTACGAATTAATCCAAGGTGTTCTCTCAATGTGCTGCCAGTATATTCTTTACGGAATAACCCGCGCCGCTGCAATTCTGGAATAACCAAATCCACAAAATCTTCAAATGCACCAGGAATATAAGCAGGTGAAATCACAAACCCATCAGCGGCTTCATCAAGAAAAATGGCTTCCAATTGGTCAGCAATTTGAGTAGGACTACCAACAATTTGGAGAACGAGACGGCTTTGACCGTAACGTTTACCAATTTCTCCTAAAGTCAATCCTTCGTTCTGACTTAATTTCAAAACCTGCTCAAACATCGTCCTACCCCCTTCGCGAAATTCTAATTCGCTCAAAGGCTTATCAAGAGGAAATTCAGACAGATCATAGTTGAGGACGTTAGATAAGGAAGCTAAACCGACAAGTGGGTGAACTAATTCATGGTGAAAAGCTTGTTTTTCTTTAGCAATACTTTCTGTTTCACCGACAAACGGAACAACTGCTGGGAGTATTTTACACTCTTGTGGTTCACGTCCATACTTTGCCATACGAGATTTTACATCCTGATAAAAAGTCTTCATGTCGGCAGGGGTGAGTGGGGATGTAAAAATCGTTTCTGCCCAACGGGCTGCAAATTCTTTTCCACGTCCTGACGAACCCGCTTGAATAATCACCGGACGCCCTTGGGGTGTACGGGGAACAGTCAACGGTCCTCTAGATTTCAGCCATTTTCCAGAGTGATGAAGGTAATCAACTTTTGTTGGATCTGCAAAAATTCCCTGCTCTTTATCTACAATTAATGCCCCTTCTTTCCAACTATCCCAAAGCTTGAAAGCCACTTCCAAGAATTCATCCGCGCGGTCATAACGAGTGTCATGTTCTAAATGTTTTTCTATCCCGAAGTTTTGAGCCGTTGCATCACCACTGGAAGTCACCACATTCCAAGCAGCACGACCTTTGGAAAGGTGGTCTAAAGTAGCAAATGTCCGCGCTAAATCATAAGGGTGATAGTAAGTTGCAGAACGTGTGACTCCCACTCCTATTTTTTCAGTAGCAACTGCCATTGTTGTGGCAACAAGAACAGGATCTAATGTAACTGCACCTTGAGAACCATATTTAATACTGGTTTCAAAACTATTACCATAACGGTCTGGAGTTGCTAATATGTCCGCAAAGAAAACAAGGTCAAATTTTCCCTGTTCTAAAATGCGGGCAACATTCTGATAATACTCTGGTGTCAGAAAGCCTGAATGTGTTTTTGGATGTCTCCAAATGGCATGGCTATGAACAACTTGGGAAGCGTGCATGAAACCAGCCAAGTGCATTTGTCTTTTTGACATTTTGAATATTCCTTAAATGGAGGAAATAGGGTGGGTATGAGCCACCCCATCGTTAGGAGAGTAAGGAAAAGAGCCTAGTTTGCAGCTATGAGCAATGCGCTAAGGGTTTAAAGTTTTTTGCTTTTCAAATTTATTAAGAAAGTCAGGTGAGCCGTGGCTGTACCCACCTGACGAAAGGAGAGCAATTGGTGGGAGGCAAACTTTTATCAGTTATCAGTTATCAGTGAACAGTTAACAACTGATAACTGATAACTGTTGACTGATAACTGTTAACTGTATTGAGTAATAACTGGTAACTCTTGGTTGAGTACCCAATTTCCTATATCTCGGAATTTGTAATCTACCGGATCATGAAGGGTGAAGGTACGTAAATCCCGCCAGTAACGGTCAAAGCCATATTTGCTAGCCGTAGATCTGGTTCCCGTCACGTTAAAGATATCGGTGGTAATCTTTAATCCCACTTTTGTGGCAAAGGCTTTGGCTGCAAAAACAGCGATCGCCACTTCTCCCCGTTCTTCGAGAGTCAGGTTAATATCCTTCTCCCATGCTTGCTGGACTTGTTCAGCGGTGCGATCTGCTAAAACAATGGCAGCTTGAAGTTCAGTCCACAATTCACCATAGTGATGCAGAATATAAGGATCAGCTGTGGCACTCTCTACCCCTGAAGTGATCCAGGGTTTACTCTGGGTTGAAGTATACTCTTTTGCAGCTGTAAATGCTCCTTCGGCTATACCTAAATACACATAGGTTTTAGTTAATTGAGCGATGATTCCACCAAATGTAGCAAAAACACTATCAGGAGGAGCAGGAGGTCCGACAATTTCATCTTTTTTCACCAAAACATTGTGAAACGTGAAGCTAGGACTATCCGTCCGCCGTTGCCCAATATTGTCCCAATCCTGATTAGAAACTACACCTTCTCGGTCTTTGGGAATCACGAAAAATATTGGCAGTTCTGCGCCATCTTGCACGGCGGAAAACACCCGCAGATCAGCAACAGCAACACCGGTACCAAAACTTTTAACGCCATTCACCCGGAAATTTTCGCCGTCTGGGCTAATTTTCAAGCGAGTATCCCGTGTATTGATGGCATTAGCCCAAAATAAGTTATTTTGAGCGGTTTGCTGATAGTATCTATCCTTTTGCTCAGGCGTTCCGGAACCATGACCTAAAGCAGTTAAATTCAGATGGTTCCCATACAATTGTCCAATTGAACCATCTGCTTTAGACAGTTCTTGGACAATTTTCAGGGCTTGTGCCCAAGTTGCCCCAATTCCACCGTATTCTTTGGGTACGACCAAAGGCAACAAACCACTTTCACGCAGTAGCTGTACTTCTACATCTGGAATTCCCGCTTTGGCGTCCCTTTCAACTGCAGTTTCAGCAAGTTTCTGGGAAAGGGAAGATGCGATCGCACTCCAGTCTT
The DNA here is from genome assembly GCF_963872035.1 of Scytonema sp. HK-05. Lineage (NCBI taxonomy): Bacteria > Bacillati > Cyanobacteriota > Cyanophyceae > Nostocales > Scytonemataceae > Scytonema > Scytonema sp. HK-05. Next base: position 46,680 of record NZ_CAWMYC010000128.1, on the reverse strand, counting down.
TGGACTGTTGAGACTCTTTTACCTCTAACAGCTGTACCATGACCAAATTCTCTCGTATTGTGAATAGGGTAGTAAGTGCTGAAGCACTTACTACGAACTTTCTATTAGCGATTGACACTCGCTAGATATTCATCAGCGGCTTTCTCAACAGCTGTCCCCTTAAAGAAGTCGCGGTTGAGGCTGGTGTACAACTCCAACGGATGGATAGACAGGAAGTAGCGCAAGTCTTCTTCGGTGATGATTTCACGTTCTACCATTGAGTAAGCGTTGGCAGTGACTGCGGTAATATCAGGCACATCCCAGTGACCGGAATCGGAACCTAAGAAAGCTTTGACTCTATCACCAAAGGGATTAGCCTTGCGATTGTACGCATGAGCCACACGGATATCGTCTGATTCGTTACCGAAGTAGAAATGATTCAGGAAGCGATCGCGCACATCTTCAGGACGAGTGATTCCTGCTTCTTTAAATTCATCCAGTTCGCCCGGATCATCTGGTGAGAACAGGTGTCCGTGGAAGCCCAAACCGTTACCAACTTGATCTAAGCGTCCGTGAACCTTTTCGCCACCGTAACGGGTGAACAACTCTAACAGCAACTCCCGATCCACAGCATTGGGATTATTGTTTTGCAAGATTTCGGGGTTACGAGTTTCCCAGTGCCAGAGAATATCAGCATATAGACTTGCACCCCAAGCTGAACCTCCTTCTAAGAAAGCAAACTTCAATGTGGGGAACCGTCTTGTCACACCACCAAAGAACAATGATTTGCACAGTGCTTCACCCGCAGAAGCAAAGTGACCAATGTGGTTGTATTGGTAGTTGGAAATCGAACGCCTCGAAGTCCAGCCCATACCAGAAGAGTGGGTTGTGGGTACAACTTTCAACTCCACGCACTTCGCCCAGAATGGGTCATAATCGTACTCGCTATCCAAGCCAAATGTGTCTATCCAGGTGGCTTCGTTTGCGACTTCTTCGCCATACTTCTGGAATGCGGGAATCGGACGACGGACGTGTCCAGGAATTTGAATCGCTTTCAATCCTAGAGTCTTGACAGCAAATTCCAACTCCTCAATTCCTTCTTGAGGTGTATGCAGAGGAATTGTGGCAATTGGGGTAATGCGATCGCCATAAGGACCGAAGTTATCAGCGTGGTACAGGTTCGCTGCACGACACACTGCTCGCCGCATTTCTTCATTGCCAATATGCGTTGCTAGTGTTGCCAAGTTGGGATACAGTACAGCAAAATCTGTCCCTGCTTCTTGCAGTCTCTCGTAGAGCAGTTTTGGCAGAGTTACAGTTGCTAAAGCTAATGTATCTTTGGTTGGTCGTCCCCAGAAGGGAGGACGAGCAGTGCGATAAGCACGGCGTTCTTCCCAACTTTGTTTGTGCCACCGGAAGCGAGAAGAACCTGGTAAATTCTCTTGGAAGCGGTCAACTAATTTACTTCCACCAACTTGCTCCAAGTAGTCCAAGAATGCTGGGATAAATTCTTGGGTATGGACATCAGTGTCGATAATCGGATAACCCAGGCGTTCCCGAATCTGTGCTGATTTGGATTTTTGTGGACGTTCTAAGGCAATAGTCATCAGACTTTCTCCTAGTATGAGTCATTAGTTGATTGTTAGTTGTTAGTTTTTCAAAGGCTCCACTCACTACTAACCACTCCCCACTTTCATATGGGCACAATGCCACTGCGCCTGTCCAGCCTCATCTCCCCCCCTCCTCCACTACCACAAAGGAGTTAATGGGCAACTTCTACTAATTGGCGATCGCTTTCTGCTTTGCCCATCACTCGCTGTAAAATGCTTTCTACTATTTGAGCAAACACTGGGTTTCCCCTGACTCTAGGACGTGGCAGGGGTACGGGATAATCCAGCGTTATCTCACCGTTTTCAATCAGTACAACTCGGTCTGCCAAAACCACTGCTTCTTCTACATCGTGAGTAATCAACACGGCAGTAAATTTCTGTTCTTGCCATAAATTCTCTAACAAGTGCTGCATCTCGATGCGCGTTAGAGCATCTAAAGCGCCAAGGGGTTCATCAAGAAGCAACAAAGAGGGTTTACCAGCCAAAGCTCTTGCCAATGCTACCCGTTGGCGTTGTCCACCAGAGAGAACAGATGGCCACTCATGAGCGCGGTCTTCAAGTCCAACACAGCGAAGAACGTGCAAAGCAGTTTGCCGCATATACGCTTTAGATTTAGAATCTACCAAACCCAGCTCCACGTTTGCTAATACCCGCTGCCAAGGTAATAGACGCGCATCTTGGAACATCATCCGCACCTGTGGGTTAATTCGATGATGGGATTGCTTACCATCCAAATAGACTGCACCTCCACTCGCAGCATCTAGTCCTGCAATCAGGCGTAGCATTGTACTCTTACCACACCCACTGCGACCCACAATCGCGACAAACTCTCCGGGCTTGATATCTAAATCTATACCTTGCAAGACTGTTTTCTTCCCAAAGGATTTCCTTAACCTTTCGAGTTTTAAATGTGTTCCACGGGTTTCTAAATTCATTAAAAAAAACTCCTGTATTGTTTTATTTTTTACATTAAATACCAAGAATATGCTGAATAAATGTGGTAAAATACCAGAACCCTTCGATGTTCTAATTGGAAATCAGTTATCAACATCGGCTGATAATATGTAAACTTTGAAACATAAGCTTTTGATTCCATCAATAGTGTAAGGGGCAACAAGAAAGGGTAAAGTGATGAAGGCTGAAGAAAAAAGAATCTAGGGATGGAACATTAAACTTCATACATCACACTTCATCACTTTTGTTGACCTGGTTGATATGCTGATTAAAACAGTGAACAGCTACCTACGCAGTGACGCTTTCTCGGGCTGGTGGGGGATTTAAACCCGCTACCAACGCTTTCGGTCCAATTGGTGGGGGACTTAAACATGCAAAGGATGAAACTGATAACTGATAACTGATAACTGGTAACTGTTAATAGTGTTTTCACCCTGAAGAAGATTGAGGATATTTGTGCTCAAAGCGTCACGAAACAAGCGGTTTAGCGGTATTTGCACCCCTTTCTGCCTGGAGACTAGCATCGGAAAATAAAGTACGGTTAATTGGTAGACTTGCCGGATATTATTTCTATTAATTTTGCACAGTTTCACTGCAAAGGCAAGCGTATTTTGTAAATAATTGCAAAATTAGAAAAATTAGAACTGATGCATTAGATAGAGTGAAAAACTCCCCCTTTCAATGAGGGTTTGGAAATCAAAAAGAACTCAGAATAACCCTGCCGATAAATTCGGGAGATTCATATAGGAAACTGAGGTAGGTCATCGCGGTTAGTCCTACCTCAGATACTTTTAACTTAGTGATTATTAAGGAGTTATCAAAAAGCCCACTTAACAACTGATAACTACCAATCCAAAATCTAAAAATGTACACACTCACGTATTTAATATCATGTTTGGAAAATTACCCAGAATCAAACTTTTTTCTAGTAAGGACTTTAGTCCTTGCTTTGGTGGAAAAGGACTAAAGCCCTTACTAGAAATTTCCGCACGGTTATTTAACCGGATATAATATAACCTCTTTCCATCGCCCATCGGATATGCTCTCCTCTCTGGCAGGACACGCTGAACGTTAGCAAAGCTCCTCCGTTAGGAGGCACGCGCAGACTTGCTGAACGCAAAGCGCATACGTAGGGATCTTTAGCCTCCGATCTCTCTGTCTGTTCATCACCGCAAACGTCAGCAAATGACAAGCTGAACCGCTTATTATAGTACTCCTTGATAAAGTCCCCCATCCACTTGGAGCATAACTCCATTTACAAATGAAGCAGCAGGGGAACACAAGAAAACAGCGACATTTGCAAACTCTTCGGGTTTCCCCATACGACCTAGTGGCACAGTAGCATTGATATTAGCGATTTCTTCCGCTGGAGTTTTACCATTCCTGGCAGTACGCGCTGCTATGATTTCTTCAACTCGTTCTGTATATGTCCAACCAGGTAAAATGCTGTTGACGCGGATTTTATCATTACCGAGTTCCCGGCTTAAACTTTTGGTCAAACCAATCACAGATAGCCGAATAGAATTAGACAAAATCAAATTTTGAACTGGCTGTTTGGAAGTCGATGAAGTGATTGTGAGAATTGCTGGGGAGAACGATTTGCGTAGATGCGGTAATGCGAGCTTAATTAGCCGCACAGCACTCAACAAAATTAAGTTAACCGAAGCTTCCCAAGCACTGAGATCCACATCATCAAAGGTGCCAGCAGGTGGACCTCCTGTATTGGTGACGAGGATATCTAAGCCGCCAAATTTTTCCACAGTGGCATTAATCACTCGTTCTACATCTTCTTGTTTGGTCAAATCTGCACGTATTGCCAAAACTTCTGTACCCGTTTCATTTTCAATCTCCGCAGCAGCTTTTTCAACTAACTCGCTGCGGGCGCAGATAGCAACCTTTGCACCCTCACGGGCAAACTGCCGTGCTGTGGCTTTACCCAAACCTTTACTTGCTGCTGTCACTAAGACGATGTTGCCACCCAGTTGTAAGTCCATCTTAATTTTGATTTGTTAGTTGTCGGGTGTTATTGACACTCCCCATGCCTATAAGGCAGGGGATTCTTGCGTCACGGGGACTCCAATGAATTTACCCTCGGCAAGCATCTTGACCGTATGCCCTACGGCTGCAAGTCCGCGCTCTCGCACTACTTGAGCGGCTGCAATGTCTCTATCTGTTGTATAGCCGCAATTTGAGCAAACATGAATACGCTGCGAAAGTTCTTTCTTGCCTGTCTCGGTTCCACAGTTGGGGCAAATCTGACTTGTCTTGCGACTATCTACCTTTTGGAAATAGACATCACGCTTAAAACAAGTTTGCTCAAGGATGTTGAAGAATTGACCAAACCCCGCATCTAAACAATGCTTGCCTAGCATACCTCTAGACAATCCAACTAGGTTTAAATCTTCAACAAACACCATTCCGGCATTGTTGCAGATTTGGTGAGACAGCTTTCGATGCCAGTCTTTACGACAGTTAGCGACGTACTCATGCAATGAAGCAACTTTCTTGTGTGCCTTTTTCCAATTGTTCGAGCCAATACGTTTCCTGGAAACGCGCTGTTGCAGCAATTTAAGCTTGCGGAGGGCATCAACAAAAAACCTCGGACGCTTGACTAAAAGACCATTAGAGGTTGCAACAAAACTTGTGAGTCCTACATCAATCCCTACTGCTTCGCCATGTGGGAGAGGAGAGGGCACGGATAAATCCCACTGAACGGTCAGCATGACATACCAACCAGAAACACGCTTAACTACACGTGCTTGCTTAATTACTCCACCATCAGGGATATCTCGCGATTGGCGAACTTTAACCACACCAATAACAGGCAACTTAACATACCCATTACTTAATGGGTTTTGTCCTAGTTGTGGAAAAGAAAAAGACCGCATCCGATCTCGCTTTTTGAATCTTGGGAACCCATGATTTTGCTCCCACATACTCACAAAAGCCTTTTCTAGTCGTCTCAATGTTTGCTGCAAAGATTGAGCATTAACACGTTTTAAATACTCGTTTTCTTTACGTGCAGCAGTCAAAGACTTGCATTGACTAGCAAACGTTGGACGGGGTGCATCAGCTCTAATGATGTACTCACTAACGAGAGAACAAGCGTTTACCTGACAACTGCGAGACTTGTACCAGTCTTTGCGCTCGGCTAAAGCATGGTTATAAACCCGTCTATGGGTTTCTAGCCATTCCTCAAATATTTCTACTTGGTTTTGCGTTGGCTTTAGTTTGAACTCGTAAGTCAGATTGAACACTTGCATCACCTCCTGATATATTATACAGCTAATCTACTAATCATCACGACGGTTTTTAGGACTGCGACTAAAGTCGCGTTCGCGAAGCGCGCCGTACCCGGCGTACGCACTACACCCCGATAGCTAGAAGGGCTTGGGCACTGTGCGCGTTTTTGGTAGTTAGTAAAAAATTCAACTAACTACTAATTACTAACTATTGTCTACGACTAGCGTAGTTGAAAGCCGAGATTTTTCAAAGCTTCACCTAAGCGATGCCGTCCTGATAAAGACTCAGCAAAAGCAACTCTCTTGGCAGAATGTTCTGACCAGTCGCTCTGGATATTCATCTGCTGGGAGGCGTAGAAAGCTTTCATAATGTCGTTGTATTCGGCGATCGCCTCATCTTGTTCTGCCAGGTTATACGTTTCTCGGTGCAGCACAGCAGACTGAGGCAAACGTGGTTTAATGGCAGCACCATGAGCGGGATCAGGATAGCCTACACACAATCCGAATACCGCAAACACGTGCGGGGGCAAATTAAGTACTTCCGCCACTTCTTCCGGGCGGTTCCGCAGCGCACCAATATACACTGTTCCTAAGCCAAGAGATTCAGCAGCTACAGTCGCGTTTTGAGCTGCTAATGATGCATCTATTGCCGCCATGAGGAACATTTCCAGGTAGTCTAAACCCTCGTGAGGCAATCCGCGACTTTCAGCAACGTGAGTCAGGCGAGCCAGATCTGCTAGCCATACAAAAAGGAGAGGACACTGGCGAATATGCGCTTGATTTCCAGCTAGTTGTGATAACTTTTCCTTACGTTGTGCGTCTTCTACTGCTACCACACTCCATGTTTGGAGATTGGAAGAAGTAGAAGCAGATTGAGCCGCAGTCACCAAAATTTCTAGAGTTCCAGGCGGTAAAGGATCAGGAAGGTAAGAGCGAATTGAACGGTGAGATAGGAGAGTCGTTAGGCTATCATTCCAAGGAATATCTAAATTGACAGCCTTATCACCATAACGTTGATTTAGCAACTCAGTAGGATTTGTCATAGAAAATTGGGTGGAAATGAACTTTCATCCATCTAAAGAGGTAGCGTACTACCTCTCTACATTATTAGCCATTAACCAAACTATACTTTCGGTGACAAAGCGGCGTATTGTTCTGGTTTCAACATCGCCTCTCTCACATCAATCTTTTTCGGAATCAATTTTAAATCATAGAACGTATCGGCAACTTTCTGTTGAAGACCAATCAAGTTTTCATCAATGGGTACGACACCAAAAGTTTTTCTATTCGTTGCCTTTTTCATTGTTTCCAAATCAATTCCCAATGCTGGCGCAAGAGTTTCTGCCACAGCCTGACGATTTTTATCAGACCATTGCTCTAGTTTTTGAATTTCCTCTAAAATCGCCTTAATCGTTTGCGGGTTTTCGGTGGCAAATTTGCGGCTAGCTAAATAATACCCTCCTTGTTTATTAATTTCCTTGCCATCAAGTAAAACACGGGCATTTGCAGCTTTTTCAGCCGCTGCATAAAATGGGTCCCAAATCACCCAAGCATCCAGACTACCTTTGACAAATGCAGCACGAGCATCGGCTGGTGGTAAATACACGGGTTGAATATCGCTGTATCGCAATTTGAATTTGTCTAAAACTTGCAACAGCATATAATGAGCGCTAGAACCCTTTTGAAAGGCTATTTTTTTGCCTTTAAGGTCAGTAACTGTTTTGATGGGAGAGTTTTGCGGAACAAGAACGGCTGAACCAGCAGGACTAGCTGCTATCCCTGCAATATAGGTCAGTGAAGCACCTGCAGCTTGGGCAAAAATTGGCGGTGATTCTCCTGTATGTCCAAAGTCAATACTCCCGACATTCATCGCTTCTAAAAGTTGTGGACCTGCGGGAAATTCAATCCACTCAACAGATCCCCCTTCAGGTTGCAAGCGTTTTTCTAAAACCCCTTTAGACTTGATAATAATCGCTGATTTTTGATAGCCAAATCTGACGACTGATGCTTTAGTTTGAGTGTTAGCAGCAGATGTCGCATTGGGAGTGGGAGCATTAGCTGAATTATTGGCAGAACAAGCCGCAAATAACAGGCTCAAGCATATGCCAGCAACAAAAGCGCAGACAATTGGAAGGGGGAAAACAGATAATAATCTCTTTCGAGTTCCCCATTGAAAAAACCTGTATTCTATCAATGATTTAAATTGTGTAATGAAGTGTTTCAAACCCTGGTTAAACATGGAACATCACTCATCTCTACTCACAAGTTACACCAAATCGATAGCTTTACCGTAGTTTTTTTCACAAAAACACTTCTGCAAAGCGTGATCACTAGAAAGTAAAGGTCGTGCGGAGAACACCCACCACAATCGGGTCATTGTTGTCATTATGCTCTGGTTTGGTAATCACATAGACAATCGGGGTAACGCTGATATTGCTACTGACACGAAAGCGATAAAAAGCCTCTAGGTGTAAAGAAGTGTCTGGGTCTTCTCGTCGCACTCCAGCAACTCTATAGTCACTACTGGTGACTTTTGGCGGTACACCGATAATAAATCCACCTAGGTTACCTTCTTTGAATAAGTCTGGGAAACCAAAGCTGAGAGCACCATTGACGATAGTCGCCTCGCTATCACCCCCCGTTTCTTGGTGAGCTTGTGTGTAACCAAACCAACCTGCTAACGTAAAACGCTTGCTAAATCTCCAGTTAAACTCTAATCCGAAGTTATCGGATGAAGTGGCATTTTGCTGAAAAGGATTTCTCGCCAAAGCGCTTCCTGTACCACCAGTGAGGTTAAAACCAGATTGAGCAATAAAGTATTTGCGCGTGTATGTCAGACCAATATCTACCTGTTTACTGGGCGAGAAAGTTAACTGAGCAGTAGCGGCTTGGTTACTATCGAAAAGCCCTCTGTTGGGTAGATTAGCTTGAAAGTTATCTGCAATGTAAGCTAAGTGTAGTTGAAGTTGATCATTAAACTTGTATGCAAAAGCGGCTCCTGCACCATCAAAGCCAGGTCGGTAAACAGTAGGGTTAAATTGTGAAAATCTGCCAATACTACCATTTTGGGCGTTACCAGTTAAGGTATTGAGCGTTGGAACATAAACAGGGAAATTTAGTGTTCTAGTCCCTATCCAAACCGTAGCTTTGTCGCCTAATGGGAAACGATAGTACAAGGCGTCAAGATACACGTCATTATCTGGGTAATTAGTTGAAGACCCATCAATGCTAAAACGAGTCATTTGGGTTCCCGTACTGTTTCCCATGTTTGGAATGTTAAGTGCTGTCAAACTAGTCGTCAGTTGGTCTCTACCTGTGAAGCTGGTTTGAAAAGCAAGCCTAGAACGGTAAGCAAAAAAGGTTGAAGATTCATCTTTAGTATCATTAGCGCGAGTATTATTTGCGCGATCGCCAATCGCATCGGCTACCAAAAATATCGCCTCACCAACCAATTTGGTAGTTGTGGAAAACTCATTGGCTTGTACTTCCGCCACACGAGTCTCTAGGTTATCGACTCGTCCTCGTAATTGAACCAGTTCTGGATTAAATTCCTTAGTCAGTCTTTGCACAGCTGCTAAGTCTTCTTTAGAGACTGCATTCGCCGTCGCTGCTGCAATTTGCTGGGTAATTTGGTCTAAACAAGCATTCAAACCCGCAGCAAACTCATAACGACTGATAGCGCGATTACCCCGGTAGCTTTTGTCAGGATAGCCTGCGATACAACCATAGCGTTCGACTAAAGACTGTAAAGCCTGGAATGCCCAATCAGTTGGCTGCACATCTGATAATTCCGAGACTGATGTCACTCGAGGCTTCGTTTGGGATGTCGCAGGAGAGTTCGTTGGCGTTGGTGCGCCTGGATCTGAGTTTTGTTTAACTTGGTTAGGACTTGTCTGGGAGGAAGAGGAGGGAAATTCTTCAAGTCTATTTGTCTGTTTATCTGTTTGTGCTAATTCTTGAGTTGTCAAGAAGGGGGCATTGAAGCGCTGCAAATGGTTGCTTGTTTCTCTCCCTTGTTCACCCATCCCCCATTGCTTTGCAGGTACTTCTTGAGCCGTTGTTTTTGTTAAAGTTGTGAACAATATAAGGCAACAAACGATAGGCGTAGATAGCAGTAGATTCCAAATAGTTTTTGTTTTATTCATGTGATTGACACACTCTCAATTAGGGGTTGCACAAAATTCTGTTGCTATGTCAAGCATCAGCCTCATAACATCATTGGATGACGTTAAAACCTCAAATTTAGAAAAGTCAGCAGTTCCGCTTTAGTTACAAGCAGTGCTTGATAATATGCAAACAGAATGATAAACAAGTGTATTGTCTGACGTCAGCCTGTCATCTGTTTGCTTGCCGGGTCAAAGTCTGTTAAGTATTAATCTCTATCATGGATTGACAAAATTGTCGATATTCAAAAATTCTTTTCACACTATGTTATTTGAATTTCATCTCATCGAGCTATGCTGAGATCACCCTCAAGTACTTCGTTAAAAAATGAACTATCCTTTGAAAAAACTCTACGCAAAGGAATAAGAAAGTATTAGTTCGGGTTCTAAATAATGTTCCTTTTTTTAAAGTACGGTAATTTAGTAGCCTTAATGTAGATTGATTCTACTAGATAGGAGCATTCCAGAAAAACTGTAAGGAATAAGTATTTTTTGTCACATTTTTCAGAAAATATTTTTAGAAAAACAAGCTTGTCTATTCAAGTTATCTCTGGTAAGATTCTGTTCTAAGTTAGAAATATCACTAATTCGGTAAAAATACCGTATTTTTGTGGAAATATGTAGTATTTTTAAGTTGTCAATGGGAATGTAACCAGGACAAATATACAAGTACGCTGTAGGCTGTAGGGAAAATATGATCACCAAAAAAGACCGCAGAGTAGGAACTCAGAAGTCAGAATATTAAACGCGAAGACGAGCATGAATTAAGAGTTCTGGTCAGCCGTATTGGTATGGCTGCCCCCGGATAAATCCTTTGGAGACCAACAAACTTTTTCCGTACTTAAATCTCCCGGATTCACTCGTTTTGGATATTCTGATTACTGTGTTCTGTGTTCTGCGTTCTTCTTAAAGCCCTTCGCTCAAAGCCAACCAAAGGTATTTTATTGAATGAAATGTGTTTTAGGAAAATATGAACTACAACCAACTTGGAGAAAGCGACCTCAAGGTTTCAGAAATTTGTTTGGGTACTATGACTTTTGGGCAGCAAAATACCATTGAAGATGCCCAAAAGCAACTAGATTATGCCGTTGCCCAAGGAATAAACTTTATCGATACTGCGGAAATGTATCCGGTACCGCCCCGTGCCGAAACTCAAGGACGAACGGAAGCTTATATTGGGGAATGGCTGAAGAAGCAGCAGCGGGATAAATTAATTATCGCTACTAAAATTGCAGGACCTGGTCGTGCTATTAAATGGGTGAGAGGAGGAGCCACAAATATTCAACGCGATAACATTAAGCAAGCAGTAGATGATAGCCTCAAGCGTTTACAAACTGACTACATCGACCTCTACCAAATCCATTGGCCCGACCGTTATGTTCCCCTTTTTGGACAGACAGAATACAATCCGAATTTTGAGCGTGAAACTGTTTCCATCGCTGAACAGCTAACAGCTTTTGCTGATGTCATTAAGGCAGGTAAAATTCGCTATTTGGGTTTGAGTAATGAAACTCCTTGGGGAGTGTCCGAGTTTAGCCACATTGCTAAACAGCTAGGATTACCTAAAGTTGTCTCCATTCAAAATGCTTACAATCTGCTTAACCGCGAATTTGATAGACATTTAGCAGAAGCTTGCTATTACGAAAATATTGGCTTGCTGGCTTATAGTCCTTTGGGATTTGGTGTGTTATCAGGCAAGTATGTTGATGGTAAAAAACCAGAGAATACACGCCTTACACTGTTTCAGAACTTTGGACAACGCTATTTCAAACCAAATGTGAATGAAGCAGTCGCAGCTTATGCAGAAATTGCCCGTAAACATAACATCAAATTCGCACAACTAGCCATAGCATTTGTCCGGAGTCGTTGGTTTGTCACCAGCACAATTATCGGTGCTTCAACAATCGAACAACTCAAAGAAAATATAGAGAGTGTGAATATCGTTCTTGACAAAGACATTTTGGCACAGTTGGATGCTGTTCATACTCGTTATCCCAACCCAGCACCTTAAAAAATTCAAAATTCAAAATTCAAAATTCAAAATGTAAGTAGGTGGGTGCAAATAAATGTTACTGGTTTGAGGGATTGGGGACCCTTGGATTAGTCCCTTACGGAATCCTTACCCAGTCCCCAGTTTCTATGATTCTTTTGTTGTGTTTAATTCTGCTGACCTACTTAATATCTTTATGTTTTGAAGCTAAAATAAATACATAAACTGCTGTCCAAAATCAAGTTAATTGCAATTTTTAACTTTTATTAATATTGTCCTTGCTTTTCTGGAGAAACTATGTAAAACTCTCTTTGTATATAAATACTACGATAAGTTAACCAATGAACCGTAGTTTTAAGGTTGCAAATGCTAGTCTACCGACGACTCTCGTTAACAAGCCATGGGGTTAGGCTGCTTGTGAGCTTCATTTATCATCGTTCTGGTAATTAGCAGTCAGTGTCATAGCTGTGCGATCGCCATATTTTTGTGTTGTACCCCTACTCGGATAGCGAAGCGAGGAATTTGATGAGTAAAAACCAGTTTTGGTCAGGTGATTCATCTACAACAGATTTTGACCCAAGTTTACAGGCAGATATTTTGGTGATTGGGGGCGGTCCTGCTGGCACTTGGGCTGCTTGGAGTGCAGCATCCTCTGGCGCAAGGGTTGTCCTCGTAGATAAAGGATACTGCGGCACAAGTGGATGTGCGGCGGCGTCTGGCAATGGAGTGTGGTACGTGCGACCCGATCCCGAAGCACGGGAAGCAGCAATGGCTTCTCGCGAAACCTTGGGAGGATTTTTATCAAACCGCGACTGGATGAAGCGGGTGTTGGATCAAACTTATGCAAACGTCAACCAGTTAGCAGATTGGGGTTATCCCTTTCCCACAGATGACGAGGGCAAGCCATACCGCCGCTCTTTGCAAGGTCCAGAATATATGCGACTGATGCGTAAGCAAATCAAGCGAGCAGGCGTAACAATTTTAGATCACAGTCCAGCTTTGCAACTCCTGGTAGACACTGAAGGTGCAGTTGCAGGTGCAACAGGAGTGAACCGTCAGAGTGGGAAAAAATGGACTGTGCGTTCAGGGGCTGTCATCATTGCTACTGGTGGTTGTGCTTTCTTAAGCAAGGCACTAGGATGCAATGTTTTAACCGGGGATGGATATCTTATGGCAGCAGAAGCAGGTGCCGAAATGTCGGGTATGGAGTTTTCCAACGCTTACGGCATCGCACCTGCTTTTTCTTCCGTTACCAAAACCTTGTTTTACAACTGGGCAACATTTATCTACGAAGACGGAACGCCAATTCCGGGTGCAGGTTCGCAACGGGGGCGTTCTGTGATTGCCCAGACATTGTTGACTCAACCGGTTTACGCCATTTTGGACAAAGCCACAGAAGAAATGCAGGGACATATGCGAAAAGCGCAGCCCAACTTCTTCTTACCCTTTGATCGTGCAGGTATTGACCCGTTCACCCAACGCTTCCCCGTCACACTTATTCTTGAAGGAACTGTACGCGGTACTGGTGGAATTAGGATAGTCGATTCTACTTGTGCGACCTCTGTGAAAGGACTGTATGCAGCTGGAGATGCGGCGACGCGAGAATTAATCTGCGGTGGCTTTACAGGTGGGGGAAGCCATAACGCTGCTTGGGCGTTATCTTCCGGTTATTGGGCTGGACAGTCTGCCGCTTTTTATGCCCGTCAATTGGGAGAGAAAGCAACTGTGCGCCATACAGAAGCATTAGGAGAAGCTGGATTTAATTTTGCAACCCACCCTACCCTGAAAGCAGAACAGGTCATCAAAGCAACTCAAGCCGAAGTCTTCCCGTACGATCGCAACTATTTCCGCACCGAAAAAGGTTTGACAGAATCTCTGCACAAGTTAAACGACCTGTGGAAAGAGGTTCGCACTAGCCTTGCGGTAGATGAAAGCAACATTGTCCAAGCGCGGGAAGCCGCAGCAATGCTAGCTACAGCGAGGTGGATGTACAGCAGCGCCTTAGAACGCAAAGAAACTCGCGGAATGCACAGACACTTGGACTATCCGCAACAAGATGCTGACCAGCAACATTATCTGATTAGCGGAGGTTTAGATAAAGTCTGGGTAAAAGCCCAACCTCTAAACACAACAGTTGCAGAGACAAAAGTCAAAGTTGGAGTGGCGGCGTGATTGAGTTAGTCAGCGAATCCCGGTGCATTAAGTGTAATATATGCGTCAACGTTTGCCCGACAAATGTGTTTGACAAAGTGCCAGATGCACCACCAACCATTGCCAGACAAAGCGACTGTCAAACCTGTTTCATGTGCGAATTGTACTGTCCCGTGGATGCCCTTTACGTGGCACCTCAAGTCGAACCGCTAGAGTCAGTGGATGAAAAAACTCTTGCGGAAACTGGGCTCTTGGGAAGCTACCGCCAAAACATCGGCTGGGGTCGGGGTCGCACAAACGAAGCCAAAGAAGATTCCACTTATCAGCTGCTCAAGCACATGAAATAGAAAAATGACAGGAAAAAATAGTGTTTCTGCTGCACAAGTCTCAAACCTGACACCCCAACCTCCTTCCCTATCAAGGAAGGGGGGGCAGGGTTTTCTTCCGACTCATACGGATTTTCTCCATGCACCTCTTTTTTCCCGATTTTCTATCTTAATTACACTCGCCCCACTGTTACTAAATACTGCTTGCAGTTCTACTCAAACCTTATCTCAACAATCTACTCAGACTCTATCTAAACCAGTACAAAACACCAGCACTAAAGTTTCATCCAACAGTAACACTTCTACCCTGCGTCTTGGTTACATCAGCACCAGTAGCGCTAAAGCTCCAACCGGACCTACAGGTTGGGCACTGCATAAAGGCAAACTCAAGCCAGAATTGCAGAAAGTAGGTATTACAGAAGTCCAGCTGCTCAGTTTTCCCAACGGACCAAACCTTAATGAAGCCCTTGTCGCAGGAGCCGTTGATGTTGGCATTTACGGTGATACACCAGCACTTGTAGCTCGGGCTAACGGTATTCCAACCAGGTTAATAAATCAAGAGCAAGTGGGGACAAATGCTTGGTTGTTGGCGAAGAAAAATGGACCTCGTTCAGTCGCAGATCTCAAGGGGCAAAAAGTAGCAACAGCAAAAGGTTCGTATATGCACCGCTACCTGATAGGCTTGTTGCAAAAATCTGGCATTGACAAACAAGTGACTGTTGTTCATCTACTAACGAGTGAAGCCCAAGCAGCCCTAGAACGTGGTGATGTAGCTGCAATTGCCGCCGCCACTGGAGCAGGTCCACTTCTACACAAAAAAGGCTATCCCGTTATTGATGAAGCTATCAAACACCCTGACTTACCAGGAACAAGTGTGACTGTGGTGACAGAAGCTTTCCTCACTAAGCATCCTGATTTACCTCAGAAGTGGAATCAAATAAAACAACAAGCAGTCAAAGATATCAAGGCAAACTCAGAAGAGTATTATAAATTCAACGCACAAGTGTCTGGATATCCAATTGATATCGTTAAAGCTTCCTATTCTTTAGATCAGTTTCCTGAAGAACCAATTCCCACCAAAGGGCTCCAACTTTTAGAAGGAACCAAGAAATTTTTAGTTTCACAAAAATTAGCCAAATCAGATTTTCAATTAACCGACTGGATTATTACTCAAAAGTAGAGATGCAGCATAGTGCGTTTCTACGTTAGACTTACCTTGAAAATCTACTTTCATCCTTCCTTTGTAATCACATCTCATCGAGCACACGTTTTTTTAATTCTGTCGAACTCACGTTAAATACATTTTTTACTCAAATATTTTGCACAATTAATATGAAAATAATCTTACCTACAGATCTTGCTGCCGATATTGAGCCGCATTTACCCCCCAATACGGCAGTTGTGCGTGTGGATACTGATGGTAACTTTGACGGCGATGCTAGTGATGCTGAAGTGTATTTCAGTTGGTATCTTGTGAAAAGTCATATCCTGGATAAAATACTGGCAGCAGCACCTAGAATCCGTTGGCATCATGCACCCAATGCAGGAGTAAATCACATCCTGACACCAACTCATACAGCAATTTATTTGGAACGCGATATTATCCTCACCAATGGTGCGGGAGTGCATGCAATTCCCATCGCAGAATTCGTCATCACTTTTATACTGGCTCATGCCAAGCATTTGCGTGAATTGTACGCTTTACAGGCTGAACACTACTGGAAAAGAGGGTTTAACATCCAAGAGTTGAAAGGTTCTACCTTATTAATTATTGGTGCTGGTCATATTGGTCAAGAAATTGCCGCCCGTGCCCAAGCTTTCGGAATCAGAGTTCTGGGAAGTCGCCGTCACCCGCAAGCGCTACCGAATTTTGAAAAGGTGGTAGGTGCAGATGAATGGCGATCGCTCCTTCCGGAAGCTGACTATGTCGTTATTGCCACACCACTCACTAAGGACACAAAAGGCTTAATCGATGAAGCAGCACTGCGCTTGTTGCGTCCTAGTGCCTATTTAATTAATATTGCTCGTGGTGCAGTTGTTGATGAACCCGCACTTCTCAAAGCACTTGGTGAAGGTTGGTTTGCAGGTGCTGCATTAGACACATTGGTGACAGAACCCCTCCCACCAGAAAGTCCTTTTTGGTCGCTTCCTAATGTCTTTGTGACACCCCACTGCACAGCTCATTCCCCAAGAACGAAAGAGCGTACCATTGCTTTGTTTATCGACAATCTGAGACGATACCAAATGGGTCAGCCTTTACGCAATGTGGTAGACAAGGAAGCAGGATACTAATATTCAGTTATCAGTTACCAGTTACCAGTTATCAGGTTTTACTGTTCACGCTCATGAACACAGGGAGTAGCAAGTTGTGAAACTTATTTTACCAACAGAGATTGCTGACGACCTCAAGCCGCATTTACCTTCCGATGCGGCTGTTGTGCGTGTGGATAGTGATGGCAACTTAGACGGCGATGCTACAGATGCCGAAGTTTATTTTAGTTGGTTTTTTCTCAAACCTGGCACTCTGCACAAAGTCTTGGAAGCCTCACCTGCACTGCGTTGGCATCATGCACCCAATGCAGGCGTGAATCATATTCTCACACCAACTTACTTAGAACGCAACCTCATCCTCACCAACGGTGCGGGAGTGCATGCAATTCCCATTGCTGAATTCGTCATCGCATTCATACTTGCTCATGCCAAGCATTTGCGTGAACTATATACTTTACAAGACCAACACCACTGGAAAAGGGGCTTTCCCATTACAGAGTTATGGGAAGCTACGCTGTTAATTATTGGTGCTGGTGGTATTGGGCAAGAAATTGCCGCCCGTGCGAAAGGCTTTGGAATGCGCATTTTGGGGAGTCGCCGTCGCCCCGAACCGTTACCAAATTTTGACAAGGTTGTGGGTGCAGATGAATGGCGATCGCTCCTTCCGGAAGCTGACTATGTAGTTATTGCCACAGCACTCACTCAGGACACAAAAGGCTTAATTGATGAAGCAGCACTACGTTTAATGCGCCCAGATGGTTATCTCATCAATATCGCTCGTGGTGCAGTCGTTGATGAACCTGCGCTGATTACTGCACTTAAAGAAGGTTGGATTGCAGGTGCGGGATTAGACACAGTGATTACAGAACCGCTACCACCGGAGAGTCCTTTGTGGTCGCTTCCCAATGTGTTTGTCACACCACATTGCACAGGTCATTCCCCAAGAGTCAAAGAGCGCAGCTTGGCTTTATTTCTCGACAATTTATCACGCTATCGCAACGGGAGTGCCTTACGTAATGTGGTGGATAAGAAAGCAGGCTATTAACAGTTACCAGTTATCAGTTATCAGTTATCAGTTTCATCCGCAGGGTTTAAGTCCCCCACCAATTGGACCGAAAGCGTTGGTGGCGGGTTTAAATCCCCCACCAGCCCGAGAAAGCGTCACTGCGTAGGTAGCTGTTCACTGTTTTAAGGAATTCAAAATTCACGCATTCAAAATTCCAAATGTCTAATCTATTGCATGATCCGTATGCAGCATGGCGCTTTCGTGATTATCGTTTGTTTGCCATTGGTCGAAATCTCTTACTGTTTGGTTCGCAGATGCAAAGCGTCGCTATTGGCTGGGAACTCTATGAGCGTACGGGATCAGCGTTGATACTTGGGGGAGTTGGTTTAGTTCAGGTCATCCCTGTTATCCTACTGACTTTGCCCGCTGGTCATATTGCAGACCGTTGGGATCGCAAGTATACAGTCATGTTGACTGACTTAATGCTTGTGTTATGTTCGCTCGGTTTGGCAGTCCTATCATACGCGCAAGGGTCAATTTTCCTGATATACACCTGTTTGCTGTTGGGCGGTGTTGCCAAAGCATTCAATACACCAGCTTCAGACTCACTTTTACCTCAACTCATTCCTCTAGAAGTGTTCACCAATGCCGCAACTTGGAATAGTAGTGGCTTCCAACTCGCTGCGGTACTTGGTCCTGCTTTAGGGGGATGGGTGATTGCACTCCAAGGGAGCGCTACATCTGTCTACATCATAGATGCTGTTCTCATCCTCATTTGCTTTGGTTTAATTGCCAAAATTACCAGAGTCAAATTTGCACGCCCAATAGAGCCACCTACGCTCAAAACTCTGGCAGCAGGAATGGATTTTGTTTGGCAAAACAAGGTCATCTTAGCTGCTATTACCCTAGATTTGTTTGCAGTGCTCTTTGGCGGTGCAGTTGCCCTGCTGCCAATTTACGCTAAGGACATCTTGCAGGTTGGTCCCTCTGGGTTGGGATGGCTGCGTGCTGCACCTGCATTTGGAGCGTTTACAATGGCAATTACTCAAGCTCACTTACCACCAATGAAAAAAGCAGGTAAAGCACTGTTGTGGTCGGTGGTAGGGTTTGGTATTGTGACTATTGTCTTTGGTCTATCGCGATCGTTTTGGCTGTCCTTACTGATGCTTGCTTTGAGCGGAGCATTGGATAATATTAGTGTCGTTATACGCCATACTTTGGTACAAATACGTACTCCTGAACACTTACGTGGTCGGGTATCAGCAGTCAATAGCGTATTTATTAGCATATCCAACGAGTTAGGTGGTTTTGAATCAGGGTTTGTTGCCGCCCTATTTGGACCTATTTTCTCCGTAGTTTCTGGTGGTGTTGGCACAGTTTTTGTTGTATTAATTGTGACGTTAATTTTTCCTCAAATTCGCCGCCTCACATCATTGCAAGATGTTTAAAATAAGCCAATGTTTTTCAGTGAGTGATGTCAAACCTCCGCTTGTTAAGGGGGGTAGGGGGGATTAAGCCTGATGCAAAAAGTGTTGTAAAACTAACATAAGCCATTGAGGTGAACGGCGATGATTAGTGGAATTTTCGAGAATTGCATAGGGTCAACAGATGTCGAAGCTACCCTAAAATATTGGGCAGAGTTGGGCTATCGTGAGGTGAAAAGGGGACAACTTTCCGCCGAACAAGCAGGACAACTCTACGGTTATACATCAGCTTTGACCTCCCTACGGCTGCAAAATGGTAACTCCTCGAATCATGGTTTAGTGCGAATCATGTCCTGGTCAGAACCTCGCAACGAGGGTCTAGCTCACACCTTGCCGATTGTGGAAGGAAGCCGTTGGTTTGCTTCCCTCGTCAAAGACATTTACACAATTGCAGATGCTTTTGCCGACGACAAAGCAAACGGAGGAAACTGGCTTTATACTGAACCAGTTCGCGCTATAGAAGGAACAGGTCATGAGGGGACAGGGTTTTACAACCGCTTTGTTGGGGTGCGGGAAATGTTTGTCATTGGTTCCGAGACACGGCAAGCTTTTTTCCAACGGTACAATTATACCCGTCCTGGTTATGGCACGATTGAACCAAGTTCTCCACTGGGAGTGAGTGAAGGAACTCACTCGAGCTTGGTTATCTCTGACCACTCGTTAAGTTCTTTTTACACAGATGTTTTTGGACTAGTGCCACAAGAATGGAATGGCAAGATTTCTGGTGCTTCCAAACCCTCCACCCGCGAAACTTTGATACTCTCTGAAGGGCAAGAATTTTATCTTTCGCTTTTCTCTTCACCAAAAACTAACGTAGGTGTTTTGCAAATCTACACCCCACTTTATCCTACTGCCGATAAACGCGAATATGCTCAACCAGGCTGTTTGGGTGTGTCTGTGTTCACCTATCAAGTAGAAGATATCACTGCTTTTCACCAACGAGTCACCAATAGCAGTGCTATTAATGTGACAGCGATAGTACCTAACGAATTTGGTGAACCTTCTTTTGGGCTAGTTGCGCCGGATGGCATATACTGGGTTATCGTTGGTCACTAAACGACCTCGTGCTGTTGCTACTTAAACTGCGACTTTAGCGTGGTGCGAAAAGCTTCCAAATTATGCTCTAGGGGAATTGAACCCACCACGCTCCCAGGCGGGTTTGGCACTTCATTGGTATTTTTATATCAATGAGAAGTATTTTTAACATTATCCTCTTGCTTTTTGCACCCATCTATGAAATTATGATCATAAAGTACGGTAAGTTTATCGACAAATCGTATTTATGAAAGAGCGAAGCGAGCGCGAACACCTTCCGAGTTAAGGGGAAAAGAGAAAGAGTAAAATCAAAAAGATTTGCCCTTTCCCACATACCCCTTTTTCCAACTTAATTGATGGTAGTGCAAAGCTGCTTTAGGGCAGAGCGTAAATCAATCCAAAGTTCAAAAAACAATTTTGAATTGATTTGCATCTTTAATGAAACGCAAAGCTTTAAGCCTCTAATAAAAAAGTGAGGAAAGCTATGTCTGAACCACGCTATGGCATCTGGATTCCCGTTTACGGCAACTGCGGTGCGATGAACCACCCCCAAGAACCTCGCGACGCCAGTTACTTGCGAGCTAAAGGACTTATCCAGTTAGCTGAAGAATGTGGATTTACAACCACTCTCATTGCCGAACACATCATCAATCCCAGAAATCAAGAATTAGACCAGTTAGAAACTTGGACAGCAGCAGCAGCGCTTGCGGAAGCCACAAACTCTATTGAAATTATTGCTGCTGTTAAGCCGTTACTCTTCCATCCAACTGTCTTGGCAAAAATGGCACTGGGTATCGATGCCATCAGCGGTGGACGTTTTGCTATTAACTTAGTGAGTGCTTGGTTTAAGCCGGAAATGGAGAAGTCCGGAATTTTCTTTCTCTCTCACGATGAGCGCTACCGCTATTCTCAAGAGTGGATAGCGGTGGTGAAAGCACTCTGGAGTGGAGAACGAGTTAACTTCTCTGGAGACTACTTTCACATCAGTGACCTCTGCTTGCTTCCGCGTCCAGTCGCACAACCTCATCCTCGTGTGTATCTAGGAGGCGAGTCAGATCCAGCCAGAGATTTGGCGATGAAAGAGGCGGATGTCTTTTTCCTTAATGGTCGTCCTATTGAGGTGATACGAGAAACCATCGCTGATGTGAGAAAGCGGAAGCGAAAGCAGCCGAAACCACTACGATTTGCGATGTCAGCCTTTGTCATTGCTCGACCAACAGATGCCGAAGCACAGGAAAATTATCAGTGGTTGTTGGAACTGACAAAACAAGACGATCGCTCGGAGCTTTTAAAGGGTGTAGATTCTGAAGTTGTGATGTTCAAGAACATGGCGAAGTATCCGAGTGTAGGAAGCAACGGTGGTACCGCAGCAGGTTTAGTTGGCAGCTATGACACGGTGGCTGCTCGAATTGCAGATTTTGTAAGCGTGGGTGTTGATACCTTTATGCTGCAATTCCAACCTTTCGCCCCGGAAATGAGACGTTTTTCTCAGGAAGTTATGCCACGGGTTCGATCGCAGTTATCAGTTAGCAATTATCAGTTATCAACTATGAGTCTTTGACACTGGTAACTGTTCACTGATAACTGTTTACTTAATATTAAGGAGAGTCATTGTGAGTGCAAATTCAGATCTATCAGGAAAAACATCTACTACCCCTTCATACATAGAGTTAGAGACTGATGTCTTAGTCATTGGTGGGGGACCTGCCGGCACTTGGGCAGCATGGAGTGCCGCAGCTCAGGGTGCGAGAGTGGTATTGGTAGATAAAGGTTACTGCGGTACAAGTGGTGCAACAGCACCCTCCGGAACTGGTGTTTGGTATGTGCCACCAGATCCCGTGCAACGTGAAGCAGCAATGGCTTCACGAGAAGCGTTAGGGGGGTTTCTCTCAAACCGCCGGTGGATGACTCGCGTTTTGGATCAGACTTACACCAATCTGAATATGCTGGGAGATTGGGGCTTCCCGTTTCCAGTTGATGAAGAAGGTCGTCCATATAGGCGATCGCTCCAACAAGGTCAGGATTATATGCGCCTAATGCGGAAAAAGATTAAAAAAGCCGGAGTGCAAATCCTTGACCATAGCCCAGCACTGGAATTGCTTGTAGATGCAGAAGGCATAGTTGCAGGAGCAGCAGGCATTAACCGCCAAAGTGGTGAGCGTTGGAGAGTCCGTTCAGGAGCCGTCGTCATTGCTACAGGTGGTTGTGCCTTCCTGAGTAAAGCATTGGGCTGCAATGTGCTGACAGGCGATGGTTACCTGATGGCAGCAGAAGCAGGTGCGCAAATGTCAGGTATGGAATTTTCCAATGCCTATGCTTTATCCCCCGTATTTTCCTCAGTAACGAAGGGTGCTTACTACCGCTGGGCAACCTTCACCTACGAAGATGGAACAGAGATTGAAGGAGCAGGTTCTCACAAAGGTCGTTCTGTCATTGCTCGTACCTTGCTCAGCCAACCTGTTTACGCTATTTTGAACAAGGCAACTCCAGAAGAGCAGCAAATTCTGCGAACTGTCCAGCATAACTTTTTCCTACCATTTGACCGATTGGGGATAGATCCATTCACTCAACGCTTTCCCATCACTCTGCGTCTAGAGGGAACCGTGCGCGGTACAGGCGGTATTCGGATTATAGATGATACTTGCGCTGCTTCTGTACCCGGTCTTTATGCTGCGGGAGATGCAGCAACGCGAGAACTGATCTGCGGTGGCTTTACAGGTGGTGGTAGTCATAACGCTGCTTGGGCAACCTCTTCTGGATATTGGGCAGGTGAAGCAGCAGCATCCTTTGCCCGCCAATTAGGAGCTAAAGTTAATCAACGCACAGTCGAAGGAATTGGAGAAACTGCTGTACGTTCCCACAACGGTCATACCAAGAGTTTTGCTCCTAGTGAAGTGATTCAGGGTGTGCAAGCAGAAGTCTTCCCTTACGATCGCAACTTCTTCCGTACAGAACAAGGTTTGTCAGAATCGCTCAATCGACTGCATCACCTTTGGAAAGAAATTCGTCATAGTGAAGTCGTGGCAGAAAATCAGATTGTCCAAGCAAGGGAAGCTGCTGCAATGGTAGCAACAGCGCGGTGGATGTACGCCAGCGCCTTAGAGCGAAAAGAAACTCGCGGAATGCACAGACACCTGGACTATCCGCAACAAGATCCAAACCTACAACACCGTCTACTAAGTGGTGGACTGGATCATGTTTGGGTGAAACCTGAAAGATTAGAAGCTGTTCAAAGGGAGAAGGAGCTAGTAGCGCTGTGATTGAACTTGTCAGTGAATCTCGTTGTATTCAATGCAATATTTGCGTTTCTGCCTGTCCAACAAATGTCTTTGACAAAGTGCCAGACGCTCCGCCCAAAATTGCCCGCCAGAGCGACTGCCAAACCTGCTTTATGTGCGAGTTGTACTGTCCAGTAGATGCGCTGTATGTTGCTCCACAGACAGATGAGTCTGTCCCAGTCGATGAGAAAACTCTTATAGAATCAGGTTTGTTAGGCAGTTACCGTGAAAACGTTGGTTGGGGACCAGGACGCACTCCTGCCGGACTTAGAGAACAGTCCTCGCAGGTTTTTAGGAACTTCAATAGCAATTTGTCCACAGATGCTCAGGGAAGAATACTACCTTGGAATCAACCGTCCACGAATCCATCACCAAATACTGAGCGAAAGACAGTGTAGGGGAAGAAACACAATTCATCATTAGGCGTTGCTGAATTGAGAGATGAATTTAGAAATTCACAATTTTGTAATGAAAGTGCATGCACTTTCATTACAGGGGTTAGGAAAATTAAAAATCTGTTGACTTTCCGCTATTCATTACCAAATTCCGCAACGTTCATTATTAATAGACTTCTTGCAAAAGTCGAAAAAAAAGAATAATTAAACCACAGATGGACGAGCCAGCGCCTTGCGGTGAACCAGCGCTGCAGGAGGGTTTCCCTCCGCAGGCGACTGGTGAACCCGGAGGGGGGTTCCCCCCGTTGTGGCGACTGGCGTACAGATGGACACAGATGGAATCAAAGAGATGCAATCTTGTCTAATAATTAGTAATTCGTAATTATCAACTTAATTACGAATTACTAATTTTTCCTAGACGCCTAATAAAGTTAAGCATATGAATTCACAAACGCTTGAGAGGAGCTTTTTTCATCGACTTTTTGTCTCCACTTTATCAGTAGTTGCAATGCTAGTCACAAGTCATGTGACAGCAGGTTGCGGTTCGCAGTCGCGCCAATCTAATGCAGCAGTTGAAGCGGCTCAAAAAAATACTCCCAACAAGCCCAACAACACCAATACGCAAGTTTTACGAGTAGGCTTTATCAGCACTGAAAGTAAAGTGCCCATTGGACCAGAGGGTTGGGTAATGCGTTCTGGCAAATTGAAGCGCGAACTGCAAAATATTGGCGTAACTGATGTGAAGTTCTTTCCTTTTGCGGGAGGTCCTGCTTTGAATGAAGCACTTTCTAGTGAGTCATTAGATATAGGAATGTATGGGGATACTCCTGCTATTGTTGCTAAAGCTGCTGGTATTAATACTAAGCTGATTAATCAAACTCGTGTCGGTCAAAATGCGTGGTTGATTGTCAAGAAACAGGGAGTAAATTCACTTGCAGACCTGAAGGGGCAAAAAGTGGGTGTTGCTAAAGGAACCTACCCCCATCGGTATTTACTAGGTCTTCTAGATAAAGCCGGACTTTCTAAGGATGTCAAACTAGTACAGATAGCCTCAGCAGATGTCGTACCTGCTCTAACAAAGGGTGATATCGCAGCGTATCCGTTTGCAATGGGTGCTGGTCCTTTGTTGGTTACTAAGGGATGGAAATCAATTGACGAAGCTAAGAACCATAAAGGGCTGGTAGGAACAGGAGTCACAGTTGTTACTGACAAAATTTTAGCAAAGCATCCTCAACTGCCTCAAAAATGGAATCAGATGAGACAGAAAGCTTTGCAGGAAATACAGGCAAATCCGGAAGCGTTTTACAAATTCGCTGCTGAAGCGAGTGGTGATATGCCTTTACCTGTCGTTAAAGAGTCTTACCCTCTCAATCTTTACCCTCAAGAACCTTTTACACCTGAGGGATTAGAACTTTTAAATTCTAC
Organism: Scytonema sp. HK-05; assembly: GCF_963872035.1. Taxonomy (NCBI): domain Bacteria; kingdom Bacillati; phylum Cyanobacteriota; class Cyanophyceae; order Nostocales; family Scytonemataceae; genus Scytonema; species Scytonema sp. HK-05. The sequence goes on along the minus strand of NZ_CAWMYC010000128.1, from coordinate 21,371 downwards.
TAAAAAGTTTCTCGCTGACCAAAACTTGTTAAAATCCGACTTTAACGTCAAAGATTGGATGCTGATAGATACCAAGTCTTAAGTGCTGATATAGCAATCCGTTTAAGAGTCGTAAAATTTTCTCTCGTCTCTTTCCTCTGTGTCAACGGACACTTTCCAAGGGCGGGGGGAACCCCCGCACGGAAGTGTCCTCCTCTGCGTTCTCTGCGGTTCATAAAAAAACCCAAGTTTACAAATTAAATAGGACTGCTATACAACGAGAAATAAATTTCAGGCTCAAAGCTGAAACCTGTTTTAACCAACCTAAACTATTAACCCAAACTATAATTCCAGGTCAGAGCAACAGCATTACTAATAGGAGATTAAACATGACCGCAACTCTAACTCGTCCAGCTTGGACAACTGATTTAGAAGTAGAAATTTTTAACAAACTCATTGACAAACACGCTCCTCATCTTCCCAAAACTCGTTTGCATGACCCCCGACCACCTGCAACACAAGAGGAAATAGAAAATTTTTACCGCTTTCGTGTCGCAGGAGCAGCTCATGACTTGTTCATTGTCCAAGTTTGCGCCAAGATAATCGACCAAATTCCCGACCCAGAATTGCAGCTCTTTTTGAGCCGACAAATTGGTGACGATGGCGCACACGCTCAAAATACTCGTGAGCGATCGCACGCATTATCTGGATACGACCCCATTGAGGAGATACAAAAGCAGGTGCAAAAGCACTGGGACTATATGGGGGACTTACCCATTCGTAACTGGCAAGGTTTCTTGGCGTTCGAGCTGCACTACGAACTCCATATTGTTGCCTTGCTATTCCTCAATAGCCGTACCAGCAAAATCAATGATCCAGAGTCAGGAAAATTTGCTGCCGAGAGAATCCTGCCAGATGAAGCATATCACCGTCTGGGAGTTGTGGATTGGTGGCAACGCAAATTCGACCAAGCCTCACCAGCAGAAAAATCTGAGCTAGTCGCACAGGTATTGGAAGCGGATGAAGAAGGTCAACGTCGGCGGAATCCCTACCTCAAAGAGCATTGGCAGATTACCCATCGCGCGATTGGCAGCGAAATTGATCATTTACCAGTGATTTATGATGCTTGGCGGCGGGAAGTCCTTTCTTACTTCTTGGATATTCCTATTTCCAAACTCCCCAAACTTGTGAGCGTGAACGATTGATCATGACAGCCCGTCCATTGAGCCTTGACCTGAAGCCTGTCACCGACCTGACTTTGGAGGAGGAGGAAGCCTTAGATACCCTCAGGGCAGCGGTCTACCCGCCTTCTTGCGATCGCTACCCGTCCGGGGCGGTACATTACATGGTCTTTACCGCAGTGGAGCTTGCTCGTGTGGGACAACAGTGGACAGGTTGTCTCGCACATCGGCATCGTGACTCGCGAGGCAACACTGGACGGTGCATCAATCCGCATCGGTGGCATCGGCAGGGTAATGACAAGCCCAAAAGCGCAGGGACAAGGCTACGCAAGTGCTGCCCTCCGGCACGCGGCAGCATTCTTCGATGAATGCAGTGTCGCTTTCGCGTTGCTCGTCTGTCGGCAGGACTTAGTACCCTTCTATACCCGTCTTGGATGGGAGTCCTTCAACGGAACTCTTTTGGTGGAACAACCAGGTGGTACAGTCCCCTTCACAGCCAACGAGCCGATGGTGCTGCCCGTGCGCGGCAAAGCCCCACGAGAAGGAACGATTGACCTCCGCGGCTTACCGTGGTGACACAGCGATTTTTCACCTATATTCCCACGACAACAGCAAAGAAGATTTTTTCTAAGGATACAAATTCTTAAGGTTATTGACTAAGTAGCTTCGTGGAAATAAACCGAACTATGTACTTTATGTAAATATACCTGAAATCCGCGCCCTAGATGAATGACTTTGGACCCTTCGGGTTCGCCAGTCGCCTAGGTCGGGAAACCCTCCTGCAGCGCTGGCTCACAAAGGACGGCCCTCACTAGTTAACTTTATTTTTACGACCTACTTAATACACCTCTTGAAAAAGTCAAGAGTCATGAAAATGAAACCACAGATTAACACCGATGAACACAGATAAATAACTAGCGTTAATCTGTTTGCATTGGTGGTTCTAAATAGTCAATAATCATAGTTTTGTGAGCAATATTATAATGTCAATCAGTCAAGTTAGGATAAGAAAATTGCCCCTCTATAATTCTTATGTTTTCTACTAAAAAAACGCTTTTGAAGCGTCTTTCTACTCTTTTCGTCTACGCAGTTCATTTAAAAAACTTACTTTTCACAAATGAAATAGGATAGTGATATGTTAACTCGGCTAGTGAATCAGTTTTTAGGCTGGGTAAATCAGAAGAGCTTTTTTAAGCCTCTCTATCAACCGGGTATTCTAGCTTTTATCCTACTATTTGTAATTGGTTTTGGCTTGGGGGTTACGCTTTCTTCTTGTACTTCGACTAACACAGCTAATTCCGCAAACGCACCGACGCAAAATCCTCAACAGACCGAGTTAAAGGTTCTGAAAATGGGGCATCAGAAAGGGATGGCACTTCTGAATATTATCAAGGCGCAAGGAAGCCTAGAGAAACGCTTACAACCTCTTGGGATCTCTGTGCAGTGGAATGAATTTTCCTCTACTGCACCCCTCCTCGACGGGATGGGTGTAGGTGCGATCGCCTTTGGCGGTGGTGGCGGAACAGGAAGTGTATTTGCTCAAGCTGGTGACAAACCATTCGTTCGGGTAGCTGCAGGAACAGGTAGTACAAGGGGTTCAGCTATCTTGGTTCTCGAAAATTCAGCCATCAAAAGTCTAGCCGACCTCAAAGGTAAAAAAGTTGCTTTTGCTAAAGGCTCTGGTCAGCACTACATTATAGTGCGAGCTTTGGAGAAAGTCGGTCTGAAATTCAGCGACGTTCAACCTGTTTATCTTGCTCCTGCAGAAGCTTTACCCGCGTTTGAGCGTGGCGATATAGATGTGTGGGTCATTTGGGACCCCTATACTGCCCAAGCTGAGAGAACTCTTCGCACTCGTCTTTTGGCAGATAACAGCACAGTATTTGGTGACAAAGCTCCACTAGAAAGCCCCTCATTCTATTACGCTTCTCCAGATTTTGTGCGTGACCATCCTGATATTGTCAAGATAATTCTAGAAGAGCTACAAAAGGCAGGTTCTTGGTCTAGGAGCAACTACAAGGATTCTGCTAAACTTCTTTCGGCGCTATACAAACTTGATCTACCAACAATGGAAGTCGTTGAGCAGCGTGGTGGAGAACGAAAGGTATTACCTGTAACTGATGAAGTCCTTTCAGGTTTGCAACGTATGGCGGATACCTTCTTTGAACTAAAAATTATTCCCAAAAAAATTGACGTCAAGGATAAAAACTACAATTGGGTTCCTGAGCAGAAGTGGTAATAAACAATTCAAAATCACCGAAGTTCAGATCGGCGGAAACCGCCGCTCTGACTTCTCTCAAAATTCAAAATTCAAAAATCCTATCGTAGCAAGCATTATGACTGTTCGTTATATGCAGCTAAAATCCATAACAGCTTACTATGTTGGATTTGGTTGCAATTTTAGATTTTCGATTTAGTTTCAGTTCTGTGTAGGGTGGGCATTGCTCACCAATATATCAAATGTCCATCACATAAGATTTTATAGGCAATGCCCCGAAGTTCCCGCTTGTTGGGAAACCCGCCTGCAGGACTTCTCTCCACCTTACGATTTCTAGTCTAATCATAAGAATAAACGCTGTAGTTTCAGCAATTGAAACCAATTGTTATGCAATTTTTAAGAGATAGCACAAGCAAGAGTATGATAACTCCTTCTATTAGAACTAAACGCCGCTTCTTTTTATTAACAGCCGCATCCTTCACAGCGTCTTTAGTATTTTCTAGTTGTGCTGCACCCCAAAACTCTTCAACTTCTAACACAGCAGTATCTAGTCCCACAGCTACAACAGCATCTAATACAACAGCCACAGGAGCAAAGGAGAAAATCAAAGTTGGGGTTTCGCCTGTCCCAGCCGGAGATATTTTGAAATTTGTTAAGGATAATCTCGCACCTCAAGCAGGATTAGACATTGAGATTGTTACCTTCAATGACTCTGTACAGGATAACTATGCTCTCAGGGATGGGCTAATCGATGCCAATTACTTTCAACACGTCCCCTTTATGGAGGACTTTGGCAAGCGACACAACATCAAAATGGTTGCACTCAATCCCCCAATTCACTTAAATCCAGTTGGCGTTTACTCCAAGCGTCATAAATCTCTAGCTGAGGTTCCCCAAAATGCAATTGTCACAATTCCCGATGATGTCAACAATGCCCATCGAGCACTGAAGGTACTGGAAGACGCTAAGTTAATCAAGCTCAAAAAGAATGCTGGGGTTTTAGCAAGTGTTAAAGACGTAGTTGAAAATCCCAAAAACCTGAAAATTAAAGAAATACCTGGAGCGCAAGCAATTCCCTCTCTTCCTGATGTAGACTTAGCAGCAATGACAGGTAACTGGGTTGTTCAATCAGGAATGCGAACTGATAAAGATGCTTTAGCATTAGAGTCAGCGCAAAACCCACTTTACGCCGTTACTGTTACGACTTTACAGGGCAAAGAAAACGACCCCAAAGTTCAAAAACTTTATAAATTACTCCGCGACGACAAAGTCAAACAATTTATCAAAGACAAATATCAAGGTGCTGTACTTCCTATTCCTTAGCCAAATTCTTTAAGACTGACTCTTTTGTCCTCTTCTTTCTTCTTTGCGTCCTTGGCGGTTCATAAAATAAATTCTTTGCTCCACTTTTCACAACCGTTGCAAAACACCCATTTTTCTTAACTTCAAATACCCTTTCATGATTGAATTTATTGATGTACATAAAATTTACAAACAAAGCGACCAAAAAGTCGTGGCTTTGGATGGCGTCAGCCTCCGCGTCAAAGCAGGTGAAATATTTGGCGTTTTAGGACCAAGTGGAGCAGGTAAAAGCACTCTTATCCGCTGCGTCAACCAATTAGAAAAACCTACTTCTGGTTCTGTTTGGGTGAATGGTCAAGAAATGACTGCACTTTCTGGTGCAGCACTACGTCAAGCACGTCAAGGCATCGGCATGATTTTTCAGCACTTCAACTTGCTCAGTAGCAGAACAGTTGCACAAAACATCGCTTTTCCCCTGGAGGTGATAGGTTACAGCAAACTCAAACGCAAGGCAAAAGTTGAAGAATTACTCGCGCTGGTTGGTTTGGAAGGCAAGGCAAACGCCTATCCGGCTCAACTTTCCGGGGGTCAAAAGCAGCGGGTTGGCATTGCGCGATCGCTAGCGGGAGAGCCAAACGTACTGCTCTCAGACGAGGCGACGTCAGCCCTAGACCCCCAAACGACTCGCTCGATTTTGGAACTGCTGCACGACCTCAACAAGCGTATGGGGCTAACAATTTTGCTCATTACCCATGAAATGGGCGTAGTGAAACACATTTGTGACAGTGTAGCAATTCTGCATGCCGGAAAAGTTGTCGAACAGGGGCGAGTCAGCGATTTAGCTGCCCAGCCTGACTCTTTGTTAGCGCAGGAGTTTTTCCCCCGTCGAAATGGATATATACCGCCTCCTGGTGCGGTACTGGCAACACTGGCATTTGCCGGAGAAGCCGCCAGTCAGCCAATATTTGCAACGTTGGCTCGTCGCTTTGATGTTGATATTCATATCCTCAATGGCAGCGTTGAAACGGTGGGAAATCAACGCGTCGGACAGTTTCAAGTCGAACTAGAAGGAGCCAATGTCAAGCAGGCTCTTGAATATTTACACAAGACGAAAGTTGAAGTAGAGGTGCATTAATGCAAGGGTCGGAATTCGTTCAAAGCTTATGGGAAGCTACAGTTGAAACCTTTTATATGGTTGGGATATCAGCCCTGGTAGCCGTGGTGTTAGGTTTACCCTTGGGCTTGTTCCTAGTCATGACCGCACCAGGCAATTTTCTGGATTCCCTAAATATCAACAAAGTACTGAGCGCGGTGGTAAATACCGGACGCTCTTTTCCCTTTATTATTCTGCTAGTCGTTTTAACGCCCGTAACACGACTGATAGTTGGCACCTCTATCGGCAGCACAGCAGCGCTTGTTCCCCTAACAATTGCAGCCATCCCCTTCTTTGCACGCATCGCCGAAACCAGCATCCTAGAAGTAGATAAAGGGCTGGTAGAAGCAGCAGAAGCAATGGGTTGCAACTATTGGCAAATTGTGCTTAAAGTGTTGATTCCAGAAGCATTACCATCTTTGGTTTTAGGCATAACAATTCTCATTGTCAGCCTGCTGAACTCTTCAGCAATGGCTGGGGCAGTTGGTGGCGGTGGATTGGGCAATTTGGCAATTCAATATGGCTACCAACGGTTCGATGTTGGGGTCATGTTTTCCACAATTATCGTCTTGATTCTTTTGGTACAAATCATACAGTTATTAGGTGATTTCCTAGCACGACAGATGAGAAAAAAATAATCAATTTCTCAGAAAAAATATTGACAATGCATATTTTAGTAGTGATACCGTTTCTTTGTGAAGCTGCAATATATTTACCCCCGGCACTCTCCTCTCCCCGATGCCTTGGGGGGACTACAGGGGGGTATTAAGGCGGCGCATCTTCATACAGAATTGGTATGACAAACGCTTTGCTCAAATTCAAAAATCAAAAATAATAGCCCACTTGTAACAGCAAAATATATGAAAAAAAACCACAGATTAACACAGATGCACACAGATAATTTATCTGTCCCTACCCTCCGGGAAGCCGCCCTGCGGGCGTCTACGCTTCGCTCGAGGGCAAGGTTAATCTGTGTCCATCTGTGGTTCTAAATATCCATTAATCATATCTTTTGCAAGAAATATAATACATTTTTTCATCTCTACATCCTACACCCAACTCAAAAAGGTTCACTGATGAACACAGACAAAAAATTAGCCCCCTTGACACAAATAGGTCGCCGTTTTGTCCTCACAGCAGGAGGTGCATTCTTTGCATCGCTCTTCTTTGCTAGTTGCGGTCAAAAACAGAGTGAATTAACTTCTAATACTGCTCAGGCAAGTAACCAAACAGATGTAATTAAAGTTGGAGTCACTGGCATTGTCTCAGAAGATATTTTGAAATTTGTTAATAAGAATCTTGCGCCTCAAGAGAAATTAAAAATAGAGGTAGTTAAATTTAATGATTGGATACAGCCTAACACGGCGTTGAGAGATAAAGTGATTGACGCTAACTTCTTCCAACACAAACCTTTTATGAATAATGCTATCAAAGAACTCAAAATCAATCTAGTGGCATTGAATACAGTTTACTTAAACACACTTGGTCTTTTTTCCAAGCGGCTCAAGTCAGTCAATGAAATTCCTCAAAATGCAAGCGTTACAGTTGCCAATGATGTTATCAATAACGACCGAGGGCTGCGGTTACTAGCAGCAAATGGGCTAATCAAGTTAAAGGAGAATAGCAAGGAATTCGTCACCCAGAAAGATATTGCTGAGAATCCCAAAAATTTAAAAATAAAGGAAGTAGAAGGAGTACAAGTAGTCCGAGCTATTAATGATGTAGACTTCATTGTATCGACCTCTCAAACAGTTGCTCTTGCAGGGATAGAACCAAATTCTATGGGTCAAGAAACAGCCAAGGACACAAAATACGCTCTGGCATTGGTCACATTACAGAACCGAGAAAACGAAGCCAAGATTCAAAAATTGAATAAATTGCTCATTCATCCACAAGTCAAGGATTTTATTAACAAAGAGTATAAGGGAAGACTTATACCTGTGTTTTAAAGAATGATTATTACAGTAGCCTTTGTGATGTACAAAATATTAACAAATGAACAAAAAACAAGAAAATGTGCATTCTTTTCTCATTCAACGCCGTTTTTTTCTGATAGCGGCAAGCTCTTTTGCGGCATCTGCATTTTTTTCTAGCTGCAGCAGCAGTCAGAGCGAATCGTCTGCCAATACCTCTACAAATACAGCAGCTTCGACAGTTGCAGCAAGCCAAAAAAAAGAGGTCTTAAAAGTCGGTGTATGGGCAGTGATTTCCGAAGATATTTTGAAATTTATCCAAGATAATCTGACAGCCAATGAGAGTTTAAATATTCAGATAGTTAAGTTTAATGACTGGATACAACCTAATACGGCACTAAAAGACGGGCAAATAGATGCCAACTTTTTTCAGCACACCCCGTTTATGCAGAATGCGGCTAAGCAACTCAACCTCAATTTGGTGATGCTGAATTTGGGTTTCCTAACTCCGATAGGTATTTATTCTAAGCGGTACAAGTCTCTAGCCGAGGTTCCGCAAAAAGCGACTATCGCCGTTTACAACGATAAAAGTAATGGCGATCGCAGTTTAAGATTACTAGCAGCCCAAGGTCTGATCAAATTTAAGGACAGCTTGGGAGAATTCGCAGGCGTCAAAGACATCAAAGATAACCCCAAAAATGCCCAATTAAAGGAGTTAGAAGGACCAGCGATCGTGCGATCGCTCGACGATGTAGATTTAGCTGTATTATCAGCTAGCCTTCGTTTACAAGCAGGGCTGCAATTACAACCCCTCGTGCAGGAGTCAGTAGCACAGAAACGCTATGCTGTAGGGCTAGTCACATTGCAAAGTAAAGAAAACGATCCCAGAATTCAGAAGCTTAACAAGCTGATCAACGACCCCAAAGTCCGGGATTTTATCAACCAAAAATATCAAGGTGCTGTATTACCGGTGTTTTAATGAATCATGATTGAGGGTCGTCCAAAATTGAAGAATAAGGTTGAGGTTCCCTGAGGCGTTTTTCAATGTGGTCATGCCTAAACTTGGCAATTTCTTGATAAATCTTCTTACGGGCTAAATTGATGCTGCCCACAGGCGCGTGTTCAGGTAGGGTATGCCAAGGCGAGAACGAGAGTCCCTCATCCAACCGCTTACGCTCCTCGAAGTCGAACTTCTGGGCGGGAATTCTGAGTGTAGCCACCTTAATAAAAGGCGAGTCCTCCTCTTTCCACTCCTGCGTTGGGTCTTCGATGGGCGTCTTCTCGTCGTTGACATACAGCTGCACCAAGAAGTCAAATCTTGCTTCCTTGCCTTCCTCCGTCAGGTATTTGACTATTGCCTCGCGCAGATAATTCTCTGAATCGGACTTTGAACCGGGAACCTCATCCTGTTGCTGGGGTTTGATGGAGAACTTGATGATGTGGGAACCTAATTGAAAAGGTGTGGTACTCCAATACTGGATGAACAGCGGATTGGTAACTTGTTTGCTCACAATCGTTTTAATGATTTCAAAGGTCGGTTCGAGCGATCGCAGCACTTGCGGATCAGCCTGACCGATACCCGCTTTAGTCAGGTTAGCAAACCCTTGGACATCGCGCACAATGAAGACCGGGTGATTGAGCAAAAGGAAGTCCTGGGTGTTCTCCTCGTCGTCAAGCACTTTCTGACCCTCGACGTTTAGGAGTTTGATAGCCACGCCGCGTATATCCGGTTCGTGGTCTGACTTGAACTTTCCGCGCTTCTGTGCTTCTGAAGCATTGGTGAAATGCACCCAGATCGGATATGTCTGGGGCTTGGCAAAGATTCCTATCTTCAAAGATTCAGGAATAGAGTCATCGACTCGGAATTCTCCCCAGAGTAGACCGTGGCTTTTGGTATGATCCTTGCGCAGATCAGGTCCTTTTTCTGCTTGAACCTTTAGATCGATCTCCAAAATTGTATCCGCAGCTTCTTGCGCAGCAGCAGATAGGCTTGAATTGCTCATACCTTTCTCCTTTAGTACAAATGTTTTAGAATAAAGTTTGACTCAAAAACTCAGATCTTCTCAAGGTAGAAGTACTCTTCTACTGCATCTACTAGGGCGAACACTTGACTGGGCGTCAAGGACTCGAACTAAAGAGGATTTCTGCAACAAAGCAAACTTACTGCATAGATAGGCGATTGCCCGTGAGGGCGCAGCGTTCCCTTGGAATCGCCATTGTGGAGGTTGAAAAGTTGTAATCGTGGGGAATGCGTTACTGTCATTACTAGGACTGTGGTGTGCAACACAAAACTTACACAAATCGCTCAAGTCGCATAACTTAAACTTTTGATGTTTGCTTCCTGCTTCTACCAGGGGAGACGGCTCCTTTCCTGTCCACAGGCGTTGATTCCGCGCTTGCCCTCCGGGTTCGCAGTCGCTTCAAGCCGGGGAACCCGTCCAACGCGCTGCTCACCGCACGTATTTTTGACTTTGGGGCATTGTTCAAATTTATTGCCGCGTTCAAGTCACGGCATTGAACATGACCACACGCTCCACATCTATAAACTCTTTCTGACAAAGGCATCGGTTGAACACTACCGCAACTAGAACACGTTTTTGAACTTGGAAACCACCTATTAACTATCTCTAGTTTTGTTCCGTAAAATGCTTCCTTGTAAGTCAGCATTCTGCGAAACTCATACCAACCTAAATTAGAAATCGCTTCTGATAGTTTGTTATTGGCAATCATCCCTGATACGTTCAAATCCTCTATCCTAATACGGTAGTATTTTCGGCTAATCTCGGTCGTAGTTTTTTGTAGAAAGTCTTTACGGATATTGGTAATATGAGCGTGAGATTTTGCTAGTTGAGCAAAGTATTGTTTTGCATTTTTTGATGCTTTAATATCTTTGCGACGGTTTCCAAGCTGCTTTTTACGATTGCGCCACTGTTGCTTATTTAGCTTGGTTTTCGCTTTTTTTAAGCTACTAGGCGTTTCTCGTGTTGAACCATCTGATAACGTCGCAAATGTTTTGATACCTAAGTCGATTCCAACAGACTCAACTTCATGAATCACTGGAGGAGCTTTTTCAACATCTAAACTAAAAGAAACAAACCACTTATCAGCCATTCTAGAAATCGTAAAAGATTGACTAGAACACAAAAATGGTATTGGTTGCTTTAGTCTAAATTCTCCCAACCCTGGTATTGTAATTCTTTTCCCAGGCTGCAATACTTGCCTGTTTGTAAAAGGCAGCATTGGCTCACATGCCGTCGGATACACACCTGATTTTTTCAGAACAGTAAAACTGTCTCCTTTCTTTTTGGTTTTCATTTGCGGAAAACCAGATTCTTGTTGACGCCATTTTTCAAAAGCTTTTGCTAAGTTTCGTAGAGCGTTTGAGTAGATGGCTGAAGGATATTGCTGCATCCATACGTAATCTGGATTAGTTTTTACGTAGTTAGTAAAAACTTTCTCTATTGCTGCTAGTCGTTTAGAGTTGGATGCTTTTATTCCTTCAAAGTCCCAAGAATTTGTAAGCAAGGATAAGCCAAAGTTATAGACAAATCTAGAAAACCCAGCACATCCAGCTAGTTTACTTCTTTCCTTATTATTAAGTTTTAGTTCTAGCTTTAAAGAGTACATTGGTTGTCTGATGATTGTCTTTTTGCTATAAATACTAGTATACCAGTTATCAAACAAATTAACAATGCCTTTTCCAAAATTTCAACCAGAGGGAGACAAAGCGTTAGACAAAACACCATTTCAACTAAAGGTTAAGCCAGGATTAAGAGAAAGGATAAAAGCAATACCAGGGTGGCAGTCCTTGTTAAGAGAGAAATTGGAGGAATGGGTAGAAGATTGGGAGCGAAAAGTTGAGAAATAAGTGATTTGTTAAGGTATTTGGGTACTTAGTAATACATCCAGGTATTCGCCTGCGAAGATGTAGACATCTGCCAAAGACGAGATGAAAGGTTCTTGTCGCTCATGATTCTACCTCATCGGCTCCGTAACATTAGCCTATAGATAGACGTTGAATCTACAAAACTATCTAAAGACAGATAAAATATGTCTCATCCCCCTATTGAACAGCAGATTACCTTTTTGTATACCCAAGATTTAGCCACCACAACGCGCTTTTATGAAGACACCCTGGGCTTGGAGTTGTGGCTTGACCAGGGTAGCTGTCGGATTTATAGTGTCAGTGGCTCTGCTTACTTGGGATTGTGCCAAGTAGGCGAAACATCGATTTTTCCAACAGACAAGCAATCAAATGTCATCTTTACCTTGGTAACGCAGCAGGTGGATGAGTGGTTTGAATACCTTAAAGAACGTGGTGTTGAATTTGAAAAACCACCTATATTGAATGAAAAGTACAAAATTTACCACTGCTTTTTGCGCGATCCCAATGGTTATTTAATTGAAATTCAACGTTTCGAGACTGGTTGCTAACCAAAAGATGAACGATGAAATATAAAGGCTAAATACTTTATACTTTATAGTTCTTCTGCCAACTTGAGATGTACCTAGGCAAAACCATGCCAACTAACCTCATAATTTTCATTGCTGCACTCATTGTCGCGTGGTTGGTCTTCCGAGCTTTGCTCAGTCTACTACAAACAGCAATTAGTACGGCGATCGCCATTTTTGTCATTGTCGTGATCTTGATGGTTTTTGGTTTTAGTCCCCAAGATCTGATGCGAGAAATCGCCAACCTACCTCAAATTCTGAAGCAATTTGTAACGGAGGTGAGGAAAATACTAGGGTTGTAATTTACTCAGGTATCTTAGGAAAAATTCTTGTTGTCATTCAAGAGTATTTCTGGGAGGAGCAGACGACATTCCTGTCCATTTTTTTGCTGCTCCATTGGAATTTTGATAGAAAACTTTAGTCTTTCTGTAAAATTTCACAAACTATTATATCGAATTACTATATTTCGGCTGAACTTAATTTACTGATTATAACTCAACAAAAATTAACTTGATTTTTACAGCAGTTTATGAGAATATTTTGCTTATAATTTTTAATATACGGTAAATTAATCAATTTACTGTATTTAAAAAGAGCTGGTATTAGACTGAGATAGGTGATGAGACATAAGTGCTTTGGCTGATGGCTGAACTCCCAACTATTGACATTGAGGAGTAAATAGAAATGATTCATTTTAAACAGCACAGCTTTCGGCAAAGCGGAGCATGTAGAGCTAAGACGCTTGGAAGCTTGTTGATTACAAGTTCTTTGATGAGTTTCATAGTTTCTGGCTGCTCTGGGACTGGTACAAATGTTGCTGGAAACTCCGCAAATTCCCTGGCTACGCCAGTTAGCAATCAAAATTTACAAAGAACAAGTTCCATTCGTTTAGCCTTCCAAAAGGGAGGAGGTGCTGTCCCCATTGCCCGTCAACGCGGGGACTTAGAACGTGAGCTAGCTGCTCAGAACATAAAAATTGAATGGAGCGGTCCGTTTGACCGTTGTGCATCTCTCTTACAAGCCCTCAACGGGAATAGAGCTGACATAGGCGGTTGTGGTGATATTCCGACCATATCTGGTATAGCTGCGGGACAGCCGCTTTGCATTGGAGCCGTGCAGCGTCCCAGACCAGATGCCTTAGGTAGTGCGATCGTTGTGCGTGGAGACTCTTCTATTCGCAAACCTGCTGACCTGATTGGCAAAAAAGTTGCTGTCAATCAGGGTGGTGCAGGCGAACACCTATTATTAAAGGTTTTGGAAAAAGAGAATATCCCCAAAGACAAAGTCCAACGGGTTTACCTGAGTCCAAATGATGCTGCACCCGCCCTCTACCAAGGTTCTGTTGATGCTTGGGCAGTCTGGGAACCCTATATCTCAATTGCCGAACTCGAACACGGTGCCCGTCGGATTACCACAACTCATCCAGCCCCACCATACAGTGTTCAGGTTGTGCGGAGCGGTGCTGCTGCTGAAAATCCAACTGGTGTAAAAGCCGCCCTGATTCGTTTGAATAAGGATGCTGAATGGGTAAATCAGCATCCAGACAAAGCGGCTGAATTTATGGTCAAGGAAGTGAAAGTTTCTCCAGCTGTAGCCAAGCGGGCAACGAAAAATCGAGGTCCAGAGCAACTTGTTTTTCCGAACGTTGACGATGTTGCCAATCTCCAGAAGACAGCTGACTGGATGCTGGAGCAAAAGATGATTCCCCAACGGGTAAATATTGCTGCTGCGGTTTGCCCTTTAGAAACCACAACCGCCAAATGAAAGATGAAGGAGATGAGGGAGTCACAACCTTGTTGATTCGAGCTTTTGAGCCTGTTAAAGATGCGATCGCTTCCAGCGGGGCTAAGTCCTGCGGTGCCGCCAGGCTTACGCCCATCGCCTACGGTGGTGATGTCATTGGTTTGGTCCGGAATGCCGTACAACGGCGCGAACAGTTGGTAGTTAGTTCAAATAATTAAATACAATGGGAAACAAATTTACTCGCACTGTAGAATTAATTACAGTTGAAAAGGCACTAGAAGCTGTAAAAGCAGCTCTAGACGAGAGCCAGCGCTTGGGAATAGCTGTTTCCGTATCCATTCACAACTCACTGCTTGTTCAAATAGCATACGCCCACGGAGATGGAGCAACTCCTCACAGCGCAGAAACCAGTAAACGCAAGGCTCAAACCGCCGCCTCAACCCGCCGTGCCTCTGGATCGTTCTCAGAAAAGCTTGCTGTTAGTTTACCATTAGCATCGGGTAACCTGCTTACAAATCTAGGCGGAGGTTTACCGATACGCTTTAATGGGACTCATGTGGGTGGAATTGGCGTGGGAGGTGGAACAATCGAACAGGATATTGCAATTGCTCAAGCAGCACTTCAAGCCATTGGTGCTGATCCACTAGAGTAAGGGGAGTGAGGGAGACAAATAATAATTAATGGCTCTTGAGTCTTGACTTATGACTAACCTAGAACTCTTAGAAGCTGATCAATGGTTTGTCGATAGCCCTGAACTGAAGCAATTTGTTGCTACAGTTCAAGAAATTAGTGAACAAACTAGACACAACCGCAGTGAAACTGTAGCTACCCTCGAACCTTATTTCACCGCACTACTTGCTCAACAAGGGTGGCTACCAGACCAGTTTGCTGAACCTAACCCAGATAGCGCGATGGGAGGTGGTATCGGTCAATGGTTGCTATACAGAGCAAAAGACCGTTCACTCACAGTCTTTAGCTTGGTGATTCCCCCAGGTTCAACGACTCCTGTCCACGACCATCTTGCTTGGGGACTCGTTGGTTTATATAAAGGAAGACAAGAAGAAACTGTCTACAGACGCGTGGATCAAGGCGAAACAGAAGGACACGCTAAATTAGAGGTGGTTGAAGTGCGTCAACTGAAACCAGGCGATATTTATTACCTGTTACCTCCAGAAGGAGATATCCACGCAGTCAAGACAACAACAAGATTTGCACCATCAGTCTCGATTCACGTTCTCGGTAATGATACAGGATGTGTTTTGAGAAATCAGTATAAGCCAGAACAAGAAAGCGTGCGATCGTTTCGCTCTGGATACTCCAACGCACCCTGTAAAGAGGAGAAAAATCATGCCCAAGTTTGAAAGACCGCAACCCCCTGTTTTTGAGCGCGTTGAAGACGAACGCCTCTACCGTAAGCAACGCCTAGCCGCTGCTTTTCGCGTCTTTGCCCGTTTTGGCTTCAGTGAAGGCACCGCAGGTCACATTACAGCCCGTGACCCTGAATTTACAGACCATTTCTGGGTCAATCCGTTTGGGGTTTATTTCGGTCACATTCGCGTTAGCGACCTCATCTTAGTTGATAGAGAGGGTGAAGTGGTCAAGGGCAATTATCCTGTCAATCGAGCCGCCTTCGCCATCCACTCCCAGGTTCATGAGGCTCGACCCGATATTGTCGCCGCTGCACATGCTCATTCACTTTACGGCAAAGCCTGGTCAAGTTTGCATCGCCTGCTTGACCCCCTCACCCAAGATGCTTGCGCCTTTTACGAAGACCATGCATTGTTTGATGACTACAAGGGTGTCGTACTAGATACCACAGAAGGCAAGCGAATTGCGGAGGCTTTAGGCAATAAAAAAGCAGCTATTTTGCGTAACCACGGTCATCTGACAGTAGGTCACACCGTTGATGAAGCAGCATGGTGGTACATTACTTTTGAGCGTTCAGCTCAAGCTCAATTGTTAGCCGAAGCCGCAGGCAAACCCATTCCCATTGACCCCGACACCGCCCGTTTAGCACAAAGCCAAGTTGGAACGCATAGAGGCGGGTGGTTCAGCTTCCAACCACTGTACGAAAAGATTGTGCGTGAAGAACCCGATTTGCTGGATTGATGACCACAGCCCGCTAGCGAAGAGGGAAAATTTCTCCTCTTTGCTAATTTCCAATGCGATCGCCGCAGGCGGGCAGTCCGTGCCATCGCGCCGGGCGCGGGCACGGACTGCCATCGCACTTATCGCGAGCCACCTGGGTCGGAGTAACGCTTACGCTCACAGCATTTGAGTTATTCTTTAAATAAATATTAGTTGGCATTTTGGCAACTGCGCCAATTTTATGAGCAGTATCGTAGGTGTTAATACGTTCTTGCACAAAAAATCACACAGCACAAGGCTAAAACCTCCTCTTACCGGTGAGCTACCGGGTCTTGTAATGCACGACGCTACATGAGTGCCAGCCCGATGCAGTCGTGGTTTTAAACCCCCTAAGTGATAGCTTAGGGGTTTTTCTTTTAAAAATTATGCTTACTGGAAATTAACTAGCATTAATGTTAAATTTGTTTCTTCTAAATTACCATGAAGTTGATATTGATCAGCATAAGTGGGTCAAGAATTTCATAAAAAAAGTCAGGATGTTTGGTCATGTCTAGCAAACATCCTGACTTTGTTGAATTTAGGCAACGCTTGCAGTTTGTCTTTCCCGTCGCGCTACTTCTGCACGAACTAACGGAATCACTTCGCGACCGTAATCAATCGCGTCTTGTAACGGATTAAAGCCTCGGATTAACAAAGTTGTTACTCCGGCTTCGTAGTAATCCACTAAAGCCTCTGCCACTTGTTCAGGCGTGCCAACTAAAGCAGTTGTGTTACCTGCGGCTCCTGTTGCCGCTGCAACTGGCGTCCATAGGCGCTTGTCATGAATCTCCCCTTGTGCGGCAAAGTCTAGTAACCGTTGCGATCCCACTGCTTGAGGTCGTGCTGAAGTTGTTACCTTCTGCCCACCGCGTAACTCAACTATCCGCGCTAAGATTTCTTGCGCCCGTTCCCATGCCTTTTCTTCAGTTGTGCCGAGAATAGGACGCAGGGAGACACTAAACCGTAGTGTCTTTCCAGGTGGCGCGGCTGCTTTAACTTCTGCAATTCGCTGTTTGATTGCTGCAATTGGTTCTCCCCACATGGCATAAACATTGGCGTGTTTTGCACCTACAGGAACAGAAACAGAGGATGCGCCGCCAAAATAAATCGGGATGTGGGGCTTTTGCAAGGGTTTGACATCAGAGAAAGCTTGTTTGACACGATAAAACTCACCCTCATAATCAAAAGGAGTTTCGCTAGTCCAAACTCGCCGCACAATCTCCAAATACTCGTCTGTGCGACGGTAACGAGTATCGTGGTCAAGCCAGTCGCCGTCCTTTTGTTGGTCAGCATCACTGCCACCAGTAATGATGTGAATGGCTATGCGCCCATTGGTGAAATGGTCTAAGGTTGCTGCTTTACGGGCTGCCAAAGTGGGTGCGACAAAACCAGGTCTGTGGGCAATCAAAAAGCCCAGTTTTTCTGTCACAGAAGCGGCATAACTCGCAACGCCAAAGCCATCTGGACTGTTGGAATTGTAGCCTATGAGTACCCTGTCGAAGTCACCTTTTTCATGAGCTTGAGCAAACTCGCGCACATAAGCTGGATCGATGATGTTATCTGATATTGTCCCTGGCGGTCCGTCTAATTCCGAAACAGGTCGCGTCCGGATCAAGCCAATAAACTCAACTGGCATGGGTAAACTCCACTTAAAAATTTTGCAATCAGGCAATGTTCTGCTGAGATAAGTGCCAATGAAACCGTTTCCTGGGGGGTTTTTTGTGAATTGTGCCTCCCCAAGGAACCGGAAACTTAGCTGGTTATAGGCAATGTTTTAAAACTGAGATGGCTTATGCTGTCTGGTACTTTGACTGATTGCGTTCTCTATATCTACGGTATCTCAATCAAGATACGTCTATTTATAAAATGGAACTTATCATAAATAGCTGATACAAGCAAGGCTATTTCGTGAAGTTTGGTAAAAAATGAGCTGGAAAAATCTTGCTCTTTTGCGAACCTCGTGTCACAATCGCTTTAAAACGGTAAACAGATAGATTTACAGTATTTTAACCATAGCTTGAAAATTTTTATCCTCAAGGTTTTTCCACTCTACACAAGAGTCATTCAATTTGTCATTCGTAATGAATCATTCAATGACGAATGACCATTAAGTCATTACCTTTGTATTTTCCAAGGATGAATCAAGGTGTCTACCTACTGGCAGCGCTTCAAATTCAAGGCTGCTTGGCAGTCGATTTGGAAGCGGTTTGAATGGCAAAAACGCTTAACGCGACTTCTAAAAAGTTTGCAGCAGAGTGTGGTGTTGATGTTCGTTTTGGGCGGCTGCATGGCTTTGGCTGTTGCAGGTTTCTCGGTGGGCGATCGCTCTCATACAGCTGCTGCAAATCCCACTCTTACCGCCGCTAACTTGTCAAACGTAACGTTGCGTGTCGCCAAGTACAAAGGCGGCTGGGATTTGCAACTCAAATTAGCTGGGCTGGATAATTTTCCCTACAAAGCTCAATTTACAGAGTTTACAGGAGGCAACTTGATGGTGCAGGCGATTAACGCCAAAGCGATTGATATTGCCTCGTGTAGCGAAACTCCGCCTATATTTGGGATTGAGTCCAATGCAGCAGTGAAGATTATTGCAGCCACAAAAGGTCCGACTGTGGGTCAAGTCGTGCTTGTGCCGAAGAACTCTACAGCAAAAACAATCGCCGACCTCAAAGGCAAGAAAGTGGGCTATATCAAAGCGACTACTGCCCATTACTTCCTGATTAAAATGCTACAGGAAGTTGGTCTGACAATGAACGACATTAATGCAGTTGCTCTGTCTATCCCCGACGGGCTTTCTGCTTTTAGGAGGGGCGACCTTGATGGTTGGGCTACCTACGGTTATTCGATTCCACAAGCCAAGAAAGAGGGAGCAAGGGTACTGAAATCTGCAAAAAATATCCTCAGCGGGAACTTCATGATTGTAGCGGCTCCTGAAGCGATCGCCGATCCAGCAAAGAAAGCGGCGGTTTCAGACTTTCTGTGTCGCATCAAAAAGTCACAAAATTGGCGCGAATCTAATCTGAAGAAGTGGTCGAAGGAATATGCGACTGCTATTGGTGTTGAAGAAGCGATCGTCTACCAAAATGCTAAGGAAGAACAAGAACAGCGCCGTTCAGAATTGCTGCCTACTTCCAATCGGGCTATAGCCTCTCAGCAAGAAGTCGCGGATACGTTTTTCAAAGCGGGTGTTCTGAAATCAAAGGTGGATGTGAAATCGGTTTGGGACAACAGTTTTAATGAGGCAATTACCAAGTGCAGCTAACTAAGACTGACTTTTTGATGAGACTATTCTATACATCAAACTCACCATACGCACGCATTGGGGTAACTACACTCGAACTCAATCTCGGTAAGCAAGTACAAATGCAGAAAGTTACTGTGCGTGATCCGAATAGCTACTTGCTGAATTACAACCCTACAGGCAAGGTTCCAACTCTAGAAACCAATGACGGTATCTATGACACACTCAGTTGATTTACGCTCAGAAAAGACTGTTGCTAGTACACTCGTTAGCGCAACAACAACTCCAGATTTATTTGAGCGCGTCGAGGCTTTAGCTGCTGACTTTGGGATTCGCGCCGCCGCACACGACCGAGATGGCACTTTTCCCTTTGAGAACTTTGAAGCGCTGCATGAAGCACAACTTTTGAGTCTCACTGTTCCACAGGAATTTGGTGGTCAAGGTTTGGGGTATTCTGTGATTTGCCGAGTGATTGAAACCATCGCAAAAGGTGATGCTTCCACTGCCCTGGTGCTGACAATGCACTATCTCCAACACGCCAACGCCGCCCGCACTCGTCGTTGGCATCCGGCATTATATGAACGACTTTGCCGCGAGTCTGTTGAAGGCATTGCCCTGCTGAATGCTGCCCGTGTTGAACCAGAATTAGGAACACCTGCCAGAGGAGGACTCCCCGCAACTACTGCCCAACGAAAGCCTGATGGTTGGCTGTTGACAGGTCACAAGGTATACACCACAGGTAGTCCCATCCTGCGTTATTTTGTGGTTTGGGCGCGGACTGATGACGAGGAAGTTCAAGTTGGGAGTTTTCTTGTTCCTCGCGATATTCCTGGTTTGCAAATCGAGAAAACTTGGGATCATATGGGAATGCGGGCAACAGGTAGCCACGACCTGATTTTGGAAAATGTCTTCATCCCGACAGAATATGCCTTAGATGTCCGCCCCGTCAAAGCTTGGTCGCCTGCCGATCCGTTACTGTTTGCAGGTGGAAGTCTGTTGCTGAGTGCGCTGTACCAAGGAGTGGCGACAGCGGCGCGAGACTGGCTGATAGGCTACTTACACGAGAGAACGCCTTCTAATTTGGGCGCAAGTTTGGCAACCTTGCCGCACTTTCAAACAGCTATAGGTGAGATAGAAACGCTATTGTATACAAACAACCGATTGATTTATGCTTCTTCGGCTGAAATTGATAAAGGAGAGTATGACAATGCCGTAGGTTTACAGGCACAAACAGTCAAATACATTACTACTAAGAATTCGATTCGGGCTGTAGAAATCGGACTAGAACTGGTTGGTAATCCCGGTCTCTTCAGGAAAAATCCTATAGAAAGATACTACCGGGACGTTCTCTGTAGCCGCATCCACACTCCGCAAAATGATGTGATTTGTTTATCTTTGGGGAAAAAGGCTTTAGGCGTCAAATAATTCACAGTTAACGGTTGACACTCAACAGTCAACGAAATGGCGATCGCGTGCAGGTAACGTCCGCAAAGAAACGCAGATCGCTGATGAGAAATTCTGATATCCACCACTTAAGACTAAAAAGTGTGTTAAATCTCTTAAGTAAAGTTCCTTAATAATTGAGGCGACACTTAGATGCCTGATATTGTAGATACTGCAATTAACGCAGGTTCTTTCAACACTCTAGTAACGGCTATTACCACTGCTGGTCTTGATACTGCGTTGAAGGGTTCTGGTCCATTTACGGTTTTTGCGCCAACAGACGAAGCTTTTTCCAAACTAGAATCAGGCTTTGTGGAATCACTGCTAGAGGATGTCATCCAGCTTAGAAAGGTTCTAGAATATCATGTGGTCTCTGGCAAAATTGCAGCGGCTGATTTAGCCCAGCTTAAACAGGCGACAACGACTGCCGGATCAGATATCAAAATTGATGCCTCCAATGGTGTTAAGGTGAACGACGCTACAGTTGTGACTCCGGATGTCGCAGCTGATAATGGTGTCATCCATGTGATTGACACTGTATTATTACCTCAATAAGTATTGTTGGTAAGCTTACCCCCGGCTGAAGCACGGGGGCATTCGCCACCGAGTCCAGAGCGGT
>NZ_CAWMYC010000127.1:0-67319 GCF_963872035.1 Scytonema sp. HK-05 | reverse complement strand
CTGAAGTCCTTACTACAAATAAGTTTTATTATGGGCAATTAAGCGAACATGATATCACTTGTATTTCCTTTGTGTTTCTTTTTTGGCGGTTCGTTAAAGAAAATACCATCAGGAGACAATTATGAAAAATTCCCTAAATCTGGGAACGATGAAACGAAAAGCTGTCAGCATATCCCCAGAAGAATTGATAAAAACAGAATTTCTCCAGCCGGAAACAAACTTTCCTTTAGTAATAAAACCAGCCATAAAAGGTGTTAATTTACTAAACTGGGCCCAAAGCAATCGGGAATTCCTTCAAAATGAATTATTAAAATACGGAGCAATACTCTTTCGTGGTTTCAATGTCAAAACAGTAGATGAATTTGAGCAGATTATCGCAGCTATTTACAAAGAAGCGATGGAATATCGCTATCGGGCATCGCCTCGTACTCAAGTAGGTGGTAGAATTTATACATCTACCGATTACCCTGCGGAACAAAGCATCTTTCCCCACAATGAGCATGCATATTCTCCTACATTTCCGTTAAAAATATTCTTTTTTTGCATGACTCCAGCCCAGGAAGGCGGAGAAACCCCGATTGGTAGTTGTCGAAAAGTTTTTGAGCGGATTCATCCAGAAATACGCGATCGCTTTATTGAAAAGAAAGTGATGTACATGCGTAACTTTGGCGATGGATTTGGTCTTCCTTGGCAAACTGTATTTCAAACAACAGACAAAATTAAGGTAGAAGAGTATTGCCATAGCAATGGAATTGAGTTTGAATGGAAAGATGGTGATAGATTAAGAACTCGCCAAGTAGGACCAGCGGTTATCAAACATCCTCGAACAGGCGAAATGGTCTGGTTCAATCACGCGACTTTTTTCCACGTTTCCACATTGGAACCAACAATACGCGATTCGTTGTTGAAAAATTTTCCAGAAGAAGACTTACCAACTAACACATATTACGGGGATGGTTCTCCAATTGAGCCATCAGTGTTAGCTCATCTCCAAGAAGCTTATCAACAGGAAATGGTCACCTTTTCCTGGCAAAAAGGAGATGTATTGATGCTGGACAATATGTTATCAATACATGCCCGCAAGCCATTTGTCCCTCCAAGAAAAATTTTAGTAGGAATGGCTGAACCTTATACTCCCCAACACATTTAACTGACACAGAGGTAGAAATATGCAAGCAGAAAGTATGGAGGGGTTTCGACTTTCACCTCAACAAGAACATCTATGGTTACTGCAACAAATTGATAAAAGTGGGGCTTATCGTAGCGATTGTGCAATTTTGATTGAAGGTGATGTCGATATAAATAATTTAGGATTGGCATTACAAGATGTTGTCAATCGCCATGAGATACTCCGCACCTGTTTTCCTTGTCTGTCTGGGATGACTATTCCAGTCCAAGTGATTACAAATGGCAAAATAATATTAGACACACACAATCTTAGTAGTTTGAATCCTCAAGAAAAAGAGGCTAAGATTGAGGCAAGGTTTCAGGAATTGAGCCAGCTACCTTTTGACTTTGAGCAAGGTTCAATTTTACATACATCCCTGGTGACTCTATCGCCAGAGAAGCATCTGTTGTTTATCAGTTTGCCCGCTATTTGCGGAGACAGTGCAAGTCTGAATAATTTGGTGCAAGAAATTGCTATTTCCTACTTAGCCAAATTACGCGGGGAACTATCTGATGAACCGCTGCAATACGCAGATTTTTCGGAATGGCAGAATCAAATACTTGAAGCTGAGGAGACAGAAATAGGAAGAGAATATTGGCGCAAGCAAGACTTTTCTGCTGTTGAAACTTTAAAGCTTCCTTATGAAAGCCATATTTATGAAAAACAGAAATTTGAACCAAAATTAGTAAATTTAATAATTGCTCCTGAACTGGTAGCAAACATCGAAGAATTAGCCCAAAAGTATAACACTTCTGCTTCTATATTTTATTTAACTTGCTGGCTGGTTCTGCTCGGGCGGCTTATTGGACAATCCGAGATGATAGTTGGCAAAGCTGTCGATGGCAGGAAATATGAGGAACTCAAAGGAGCTTTGGGGCTGTTTGCCAAATATTTACCACTTCATTGTCATTTAGAAGATAATTTGCAGTTTAGTCAAATTTTACAGCAAATTCATGAATCTGTAGAATATATCTACAAATGGCAGGAGTGTTTTACTTGGGAACAAATATCGGAGTCGGATGCCAAATCCGTGAACTTGCCTTTTTTCCCTCTTGGCTTTGATTTTGAGGAAGAAGACGCGAAGTATGACGCGGGTAATATAACATTTTCAGTTTACAAACGTTACGTCTGTATTGAGCGTTTCCAAATAAAGCTCTCTTGTAGGCGAAGGGATGATATTCTAAGTGCAGAGTTTCATTATGATTCCAACCTGTTTTCTGCAAAAGATATTGAAGGTTTAGCAGAGCAATTTCACAAGTTAGTAGAAAGTGCTGCAAATAATCCAGAAGCTGCAATCAGCAAGTTGGAGATTTTGGGCGATCGCCACCTTCATCAACTTCTTGTCGAGTTCAACCAAACACAGGCTGATTACCCAAAAGACAAGTGTATCCACCAGTTATTTGAGGAACAGGTACAGCGTACACCAAACAATATTGCCGTTGCGTTTGAAAACCAGCAACTCACGTATGCTGAACTAAACGCGCGTGCAAATCAACTGGCTCACTACTTGCAAAAAGTAGGTGTGGAACCAGACGTACTGGTGGGAATTTGTGTCGAGCGTTCTGTTGAAATGCTCGTTGGTATCCTTGGCATTCTCAAAGCTGGCGCAGCTTATGTACCACTCGACCCAACCTATCCTCAAGAGCGCTTAAGCTTCATATTACAGGATACCCAAACATCTGTGTTATTGACTCAGCAGCACCTGCTGGTCACATCCCCCCAGGGGGATCATCTTCACAACCCTAAGACAATTTGCAATTCGATACAGTACACTCTGACCTCTCCCCAACCCCTCTCCTACAAGGAGAGGGGCTTTCCCCCAACGCTAGTAGGAAAGGAGGTTAGGGAGTTAGGTCTTGTGTTTGATTCAACTGAGAACCCCTGTAACACACTTTGCTTGGACACAGACTGGGAAACCATTGCTTGCGAAAGCAACGAAAATCCCACTTTGAGGACGTGCGCCGAAAACTTAGCTTATGTAATCTACACCTCCGGTTCTACAGGTAAACCTAAAGGAGTACAGATTACACATAAAAACTTAGTTCACTCAACAACTGCTCGTATTGCTTACTATCAGGAAAGAGTTACCAGCTTTTTATTGCTTTCGTCGTTTGCTTTTGATAGTTCGGTAGCAGGTATTTTCTGGACACTTTGCTCTGGAGGAATTCTCTACCTTCCCCAAGAAGGTTTACAACGGGAAGTACCAAAACTTATTGAGTTCATTGCTCAAAATCACATTTCCCATCTATTAAGCCTTCCCTCTCTGTATGCTCTCCTCTTAGAACACGCCAAACCCGAACAGTTAAATTCACTTCGCACCGTCATAGTTGCGGGTGAAGCTTGTCCAACAGAGTTGGTGCAACGTCACCTAAAGTTGCAGTCAGAAACATCTCTGTTTAACGAGTATGGACCAACAGAAGGAACTGTTTGGAGCAGCGTATACCATTGTCGCTCTCAGGATACCACAACGCAAGTATCGATTGGTCGCCCCATTGCCAACACGCAAATTTATATACTGGATTCTCATTTACATCCGGTTCCTGTTGGTGTCCCCGGTGAGCTTTGTATCAGCGGCGAAGGTTTAGCCAGAGGCTATCTTAACCACCCAGCAATGACTGCTGCGAAATTTATTCCCAGTCCTTTTAGCAACGAAACTGGTATCCGGTTATACAAAACAGGGGATTTAGCTCGCTATCTTCCTGATGGGAACATCGAGTTTCTTGGACGTATTGATAACCAAGTTAAGGTGCGGGGCTTCCGTATTGAATTAGGCGAGATAGAGGCGGTGCTAAATCAGCATCCAGGAGTGCGGGAAAGCGTGGTTTTGGCGCGAGAAGATGTACCAGGGGATAAACGCTTAGTTGCCTATGCGGTGCCTAACCGAGATTCAGCACTCACAATAAATGAACTGCGCGATTTTCTCAAGGAAAAGCTACCTGAGTACATGGTGCCATCTGCTTTTGTACTCCTCAAGGAGCTACCTCTCAGCCCCAATGGTAAAGTGGATCGGCGATCGCTAAGAGCACCAGAGCAAGTGCGCCCAGAAGGGCTATTTGTCGCTCCCCGCAACTCTATTGAAGAAAAGCTTGCCGGGATTTGGGCTGAAGTGTTGAAACTGGAACGAGTTAGCATCCACGACAACTTCTTTGACTTGGGAGGACATTCTCTATTAGTTACCCAGCTTGTCTCTCGTGTGCGCGACGTTTTTCAAGTTGAGCTTCTTATTAGCCAAATTTTTGAAGCTCCCACTGTCGCAGATTCAGCTGCTATCGTGATCCAAAAACGAGCTGAGCAAGTAGATGATGAATTGCTGGCTCAAACTTTAGCAGAACTAGAACAACTATCAGACAACGAGGTTCAGACAGTACTTGCCGATAGCAAACAGTCAATCAAGGATGAAAGAAATTAAATGAATAGCCTGAGCAAACGGATTACAAATCTTTCACCAGAAAAACGCGAGTTACTTCTGCGGCGACTGGAAGAGAAACAAGGGAATGTCTCACAAACAAAAATCCAAGCCCAAAGTCGAGAGTCCAACACTTTCCCCTTGTCCTTTGCCCAGCAACGCCTGTGGTTCTTCAAACAGTTAGAACCAGATAGCTCTGCTTATAACATTCCTGCTACAGTGCGCCTGAGTGGCTTGCTGAACTTAGCTGCACTGGAGAAAAGCATAGATGAAGTTGTACGGCGACACGAAGCTTTGCGGACTACTTTTACCTTAGTAGATGGGCAACCAGTACAGGTCATTCACCCAGCGTCTCGTTTTACCCTGCCAGTGGTAGATTTGCAGTCTTTGAATGAAACTGAGCAGAATGTTGAAACTCTGCGGCTTGCTACTGCAGAGGCCCAGAGGTGCTTTGACCTTGAGAAAGGACCGTTGTTACGGGTCATTTTGCTGCAAATGCGCAAGACAGAATATGTGTTGCTATTCACAATGCACCATATCGTCTCTGATGCCTGGTCAACAGGACTACTCATCCGAGAACTTGTGCTACTCTACAAAGCCTTTTCCACTGGGCAGTCCTCACCACTGCCCGAACTGCCTATTCAGTATGCAGATTTTGCGGTTTGGCAACGGCATTGGTTACAGGGGGAAATTCGTGAAAGCCAGCTCTTTTATTGGAAACAGCAGTTGAGCGGTGAGTTACCTGTGCTGCAACTGCCAACTGATTATTCGCGGCCCATAACCCCAACCTATCGAGGTTCTCGTCAATTCTTGACCTTATCTAAATCCTTAACGGAAAAATTGAAAGACTTGAGCCATCGAGAAAATGTCACCCTTTTTATGACCTTGCTTGCAGCATTCCAAACACTGCTCTACCGTTATACAAGGCAAGAGGACATTCTGGTTGGTTCTCCCATTGCTAACCGCAACCGCTCTGAGCTTGAAGGGGTGATTGGGTTCTTTGTAAACACACTTGTACTCAGGACTGACCTATCTGGCTCTCCCAGCTTCCGGCAATTACTAGATCGGGTAAAAGAGGTAACTTTAGGAGCCTATGCTCACCAAGATTTACCCTTCGAGCAGCTCGTGCAAGCAGTACAACCTGATCGTAATCTCAACCAAAATCCACTGTTTGAGGTGTTGTTTAGCTTGCAGAATACTGCAATGCCTGTTTGGCAGCTTCCAAATTTAACGTTAACGCCCTTACATATTAATAACAATACAGCTAAGTTCGATTTGACTCTGTTGATGGAAGACACAGAAGAGGGATTGGTTGCAACTTTTGAGTACAACACGGATTTGTTTGATAGAGACAGCATTCATCGAATGCTAGGGCATTTTTCTACTTTGCTCGACGCTATTGTTGCCAATCCCGACAATGCAATTGCAAATTTGCCCTTACTCACGGCATCTGAGAAACAGCAGTTAATAGTTGAGTGGAATAACACAAAGAAAGATTATCCGCTAAACCTGTGCATTCATCAGTTGTTTGAGCAGCAGGTAGAAAGAACACCGGATGCTGTTGCATTGGTCTTTGAAAACCAGCAACTAACCTACCGAGAGTTGAACAACCGGGCAAATCAGCTGACACACTATTTGCAACATCTGGGCGTGAAGCCAGATATCCTCGTTGGTATCTGCATCGAGCGCTCCTTGGAGATGGTCATTGGGCTATTAGGCATCCTGAAAGCGGGTGGCGCTTACCTACCCCTTGACCCCGCCTATCCCAAAGAACGTCTAGCGTTTATGTTGGCAGATGCTTCTGTACCAGTGCTGCTAACTCAAGAAAAGTTACTGGCAACGTTGCCTGCTCATCAAGCTCAGGTAGTTTGTCTGGATACAGACTGGGAAATTATTAACCGCGAAACCGCTCTTGATCTAATCAACCACACAACCACCGAAAACCTCGCCTATGTGATCTACACTTCCGGCTCAACCGGTCAACCAAAAGGAGTGCAAATTCCTCACGGCGCACTTGTAAACTTCTTAAATACAATGCGTCACTCTCCTGGATTGACTCAAGAAGATATCCTGCTATCAGTCACTACATTATCGTTTGATATTGCCGCACTGGAATTATACCTACCGCTAATTGTCGGTGCGCGATTAGTATTAGTTAGCCGTGAAGTTGCTGCTGATGGTACTCAGTTGTTAGCACAGCTAACTTCTTGCAATGCCACAGTTATGCAAGCCACACCAGCCACTTGGCGGTTACTGCTTGCGGCGGGATGGAATCGCACACAGCAATTGAAAATTCTTTGCGGCGGTGAAGCCCTCGACAGTTCCCTTGCCAATCAGTTATTGCAACGCAGCACCTCGGTGTGGAATTTGTACGGTCCGACAGAAACGACAATTTGGTCAGCCGTGCAAAAGGTAGAACAGCAGCAACTAATTGATGTTGTTCCTATCGGTCGCCCAATTGCCAACACACAAATATATCTATTAGATAAGCATTTGCAACCTGTGCCTATTGGAGTTGCTGGTGAGTTGCACATTGGCGGTGTGGGGTTGGCGCGAGGTTATTTGAATCGACCTGAGCTAACCAACGAGAAGTTTATTCCCAGTCCTTTTGCGCTAGGAGAACGCCTGTATAAGACAGGGGATTTAGCACGCTATCGTTCAAATGGAAACATCGAATTTCTAGGAAGAATTGACCATCAAGTCAAGATTCGCGGCTTCCGTATTGAACTAGGGGAAATAGAAGCTGTTTTGGAACAACACTCACTCGTGCGCCAAGCCGTAGTCATTGCCCGTGAGGACGTACCTAATGAGAAGCGCCTAGTTGCTTATGTTGTTTTTGACAAGCAATCGAAAATTCAAAATCTTAAATCTGATGACCTACGTCGCTTTCTACACAAGCAACTGCCTAGCTACATGGTGCCATCAGCTTTTGTGCTGCTAGAGTCGCTACCACTTACACCCAATGGGAAAGTAGATCGTCGGGCATTACCAGCACCTGAAACGAAAAGATCCGAAATTGAACCTACTTTTGTAGATCCTCGTAATGACATTGAGAAAGCGTTGGCTCGAATCTGGACTCAGATTCTTGGTGTTGAAAAAGTGGGTATCCACGATAACTTCTTTGAACTGGGAGGGCATTCCTTGCTGACAACTCGGCTCCTGGTTAATATCCGGGAAGCTTTGCAGGTGGATCTGCCCTTACGTATTCTGTTTGAGTCGCCTACTTTAGTAAGTTTAGCCGAGACAATAGAGAGAATCCTCTATGCTAAAGCCTCGACAACCCCTAGCGCTGCAACTGTTGCAAATCTGAACGATGAAGCTGTTCTAGATTCTACAATTGTCACACAAGCTTGCTCAGTTGAACCTAGGACTAAGCCAGCCTGTATCTTCTTGACAGGAGCAACCGGTTTTCTAGGTGCTTTTTTACTTTATGAACTTTTGCAGCAAACTCAAGCTAATATTTATTGCCTAGTACGTTCCACAAATGCAGAGGAAGGTAAGAAGAGACTCCGAAGCTGCCTTGAATCCTATTTAATTTGGAATGAATGTTTCAGCGCTAGAATTATCCCAGTGATAGGAGACCTGTCTCAGCCACTTTTGGGTCTTTCTGAAGATGAGTTTCAAATGATGGCAAGTACAATTGATGTCATCTATCACAATGGCGCGTGGGTTCATCATATTTATCCCTACTCTGTACTCAAAACACCTAATGTTATTGGCACCCAAGAAGTTTTAAGATTGGCAAGTAAAATAAAAGTCAAGCCGGTACATTTTATTTCTACTGTCAGTATTTTTTCTGCATCTGGGAATTCAGAAGTTCAACTTATTAGAGAACAAGACAGCATTGATGATGCCCAAGTGCCTAATAATGGTTATGTTCAAACTAAATGGCTTGCCGAGAGATTAATAAGAATTGCGGCAGACCGAGGAGTTCCAATTTGTATTTATCGACCATCACGTATATCAGGACATAGCCAAACTGGTGTCTTTAATCAAAATGACTTTTTGTACAAATTAATAATAGGTTGTAGCCAATTGGGAACTGCGCCGGATAGGGACATTAGGGAGAACATAATTCCTGTTGATTATGTCAGCAAAGCAATTGTCCATTTATCAAAGCAAGAAAAATCTTTGGGAAAAGCTTTTCACCTAACTAACCCCCAGCTTCTCCACTCAAATATGCTTATCGACCAGTTTCGTTTGCTAGGATATGCAATTGAACAAATTTCCTATGAACAGTGGCGAGCAAAGTTGCTCGATATCACTAAAGGTTCCGTAGAACATCCCTTGTATCCCTTGGTGCCATTTTTCCCTTCAAGTAACTTTGAAGAGAAAACGTCTAACTCAGGAATTTTACAGTTTGATTGCCAGAATACGTTAGATGGAATTGCAGGCACATCTATTGTTTGTCCACCAGTAGATAATCAGTTGCTTAGTACTTACTTTTCTTACTTAAAAAAGAAAGGCTTTTTCGATGTTTGACAGTAATTGTGCGGCACTCTTGGCTAGTAGTGAGTGCTGTCTTCGCTCAGAGCAAGGGTTTTAAGGGCTAAAGCCCTTACTACATTTAAAAGCGTTTATTTATGCATACCTACTTATTAAGGAGAAGTTTTTTATGTCTTCCAAAACTCATAATTCTGGCTACGAGCCTTTGTCGCGGATACATAATGATTCTACACAAACTACCAAAAAGCTATCCACAATAGGATTGAACGAACATCAGCAGCAGTATTTAGAAAAGTTTGTTGCACGCTACACCCAGCGGACAAAAACATCAAAGCAACTCAGCCAAAGTTATCGTCCGGTGCTAGCTGACAATAAAAACTTAGGGGAGTTTTATTTACCTCTTAAGGAAATGTACTATCCGATTGTGGCAAAGCGCTCTGTTGGGTCAAAGATATGGGATGTCGATGATAACGAATATGTTGATGTGATGATGGGGCTGGGAATAAATCTTTTTGGTCATAATCCGCCTTTTATCAAAGAAGCACTGACAGAACAACTTGACAAAGGTATACAAATTGGTCCGCAATCAGAGTTAGTTGGCGAGGTAGCTGAGTTAATTTGTGAACTTACTGGGATGGAGCGGGTAGCTTTTAGTAATACAGGCACCGAAGCCGTGATGACCGCGATCCGCTTGGCAAGAACGGCAACAGGTCGCAACAAAATTGTTATCTTTTCAGGCTCTTATCACGGTCATTTTGATGGAACACTAGTTAAAGCACAAATGCTGGACGGAATGCATGCAGTGCCTATTGCTCCCGGTGTACCACAAAATTTCGTTAAAGATGTTTTGGTTTTGGATTATGGAAATCCGCAATCATTAGAAATAATAAAAGCGCATGAGCAGGAATTAGCAGCTGTTTTAGTTGTCCCTGTGCAAACCAGCAGACCTAGCTTACAGCCAAAAACGTTCCTTCAAGAACTAAAGCAATTAACAAAAGAATCAGGGATCACCTTAATTTTTGATGAAATGATTACTGGTTTCCGCATTCATCCAGGCGGCGCACAGGCGTATTTTGGCGTTGACGCCGACATCGCAACCTATGGCAAAATTGTTGGTGGCGGTATGCCGATTGGAGTCATTGCTGGCAAAGCTGCTTATATGGATGCTATAGACGGCGGTATGTGGAATTATGGAGATGATTCCTACCCAAGTGCCAAAAAGACGTTTTTTGCAGGTACCTTCTGCAAGCATCCGTTAGCTATGGCTGCTGCACGAGCAGTTCTTAAACATCTTAAGACTGAAGGACCCGTCCTTCAACAGCAGTTAAATCAACGCACATCTCAATTTGTAGTAGCTTTAAATGCTTACTTTGAAGAGGATAAAGTACCTATCCGGATGGCGAATTTTGGCTCACTATTTGGTCCTGCTTCATCAAGAAATACTAACTCTGTGGAGGATAGTGCTGCTTCAGTGGGTATGGATTTGTTACGCTATCACCTACTTGATAGGGGAGTGCATCTTCTGGGTGCAAGTGGTTACATATCTACAGCCCATACAGATGAAGATTTGAATTACATAACACAGGCTGTGAAAGATAGCGTCAAGGAGTTGCGAGAGGGAGGGTTTTTGCCCTAGGATGTGTTTTCAAACTCTTAGAACCCCCTTACTTACCGATGAATTCGGGGGAGACAGACACCTGAAAGTCCCTCTTTTTAAGGGGAATTTAGGGGGTTGTGAATTTTAAACGAGGTATTAATATGGCAACAATGGGAAAATACTGTAAAGCTTACTCTCTCAAAAAGTTACGTGAGTTCAGTCAGTGGACTGAGAAGGGTGAAAATACAAGAAAAGAAAAGAAAGAAGTTGATGGAAAAGAAGTCGAAATAAATCGGCAACTAACGGATGATGACTTTCTTTATCTGCAAGAAAACTATGTGGTCACAGATGGAATTTTCCAGGACGAAAATATTATTTTTGACAATGTAACTCCCGAATGGAAAGAGTTTTGCAATAATACGCTCTTGTTTGAAATTCCAGTTTCTGAACCTGTGCAGGTACAAGCATTAGCAGGTTAAGACAAAGGTGAGCCATAAAACAGTAAAAATTTTTATAATCTACAAGTATAAACTACAAGGAGACAAACATGAATAGAGAAGACACAGAAGACACCACGATTTACAAAGTAGTAGTGAATCACGAAGAACAATATTCAATTTGGCCTGCTGACCGAGAGAACGCTCTTGGCTGGCGGGATGCAGGTAAAAGTGGTCTAAAATCTGAATGTTTGGAATATATTAAAGAAGTGTGGACTGATATGAGACCACTCAGTCTTCGCAAAAAGATGGAGTCTGCACAAGTGGCTCAACAATGACTAAATACGATTTTGGATTTTAGATTTTGAAATGCGATCGCTCAAGAAACCCGGTAACTCTTACGAGACCGGGTTTCTCTGCTTCAAAATTCCTTGCGCTCTTCTAAATGCGCTAGGATATCTTGACGCGTACGCCACACCGGACGCAATTGTTTCTTGGCAAACATCTGCAACTGGTCGCCAACATGGGGTGAACCAGGTTGAGTAGCATTACCGTAGCTGGTCAGTGCCATTGCCCGTACTGGTTGAGAAAATTCAATCGCAGCAACATACGCATCACCGAGAACTGCTTGGAAGCGCCCTTCTGACGCAGGAGCAAACCTGAGGACGCGGAAAATACCGAGCTTTCCATGACCTCCATTCGCAGGCAAATCCACATTGCCATACCGTAGCCGGAAAACGTCTCCCCACTTTACATCTAGCGCCCCATACGCCTTCTCCACCTTAGCCGCTGCTGCTTCCAGTTTAGCGACTGCATCCTTTGGGTCAGCTAAGCCGTCGGGTGTGGTGCGCGGGGAGTCTTCACTCCAAGCTATGCTAAACGCTTTATCTAAATCCATCTCTTCTACCCAAGAGGCAAAGAGTACTGCACCCTTGCTATCTGCATTGGCTTGTCTATCCCAAGTTTCTAACACATCAGCTGCTCGCCGTGCTAATTCACTCCCCTGCTTACGTGCTGCGGGAATCAAATCATCCAAGATGCGATCCGCCAGTTCCATGCGGGTGGAGTGCTTGTATTCCACCATTTCATCGAAAGAAATTTTTTCATCTTCTGCCAACATCCTTGCAGAACTCTGCGCCCGAAAACTCATTGGACCACGCGGTGCCATATAGGGCGGGTAATTATCTGGTTTTATGGCGAGTGGAAACGTGGTTGTCCAGGGTGGGTCATTAGCATTTTGTAACCAGCCGGTGGGTGGGTCAATGACGCGCGGTAAATCCTGATAAGGGTGGATTTTCGTCCATAACGTGCTCTTAGTGTCGCCTGGGATAATGCCTTCCCAGTATTGAAAATCACCCTTTTGCCGAACCGGAACATCACCGTTGAATACGTGCATGATATGCCCGTCTCTATCCGCGTACATTACCGTAAACATCGGGAGTTGCAAGCGCTGAAGTGCGGTTTCAAATTGCGTGAGGTTTTTTGCTCGTGCCATATCCCACCACTGCTCGAGCACATTTGGTCGGTCAAGACCAACAACCCGTAGCGCTACGGCTTTACCGCCTTTCTCTGAGACCACAGGTCCGTGGACAGAACTTTTCACGACTAAGGGTTCTGTTCGCACCGTGCCGTCTTTTTGCTTCACCTTTATAGAAAAGGTTTCTGTCTCAAAGGGACGAACTTTGCCATCAAAGCGATAGCCATCATCAACTAGTTTGAGTTCGTAGGCATCCCACCCATCCAGAGTGTTAACGGTGTAAGTCCAGCCCAAATAGTCGTTAAATGCGATCGCCAACACCGGAACTCCAACGAGTGTTGCTCCGTATGCATCTATACCAGGAGCAGTCACTTGTGCTTCATACCACAAATATAAATCCGACCAAGGCAGGTGGGGGTTTGCCAGCAGCATCGCCTTGCCACTTGCAGATCGTGATGGGGCGATCGCCCAACCATTAGACCCTGCTTTTGGCTCCTCCTGGCTGACCTGAGCAACCTGCTCTGGACTCGTGACAAAACTGAAATGGAGTACTCTGTGTAAGTGAGCCAGTACATCCTCCCCCTTAACTGGCAACACAACTTCTACCTCGTCGTCAATCTTTTCGCCATGCTCTTTAGCATAAGCATTGATTCCCTCAGCAAAGGCATCGAGATAGCTGCGAAAAGTTGAATTTTGTCCTTTGTACCAAGAACGAGCGCGTTCTGGGACTCCCATAGTGAGTACCCAACGGTCTGATTCTAGATATTTTTCTCCCCAGTATTCGGCAGCGCGTCCGCGTGCTTGACCGTAAAGACGCAAAAGCAGGTTACCGTGACTTTGCATCTGTGCCCAACCAAAGGCTTGAAACGCACTTCGATTATCTTTACCGTAGATATGCGGTACGCCGTAAGTATCCCAAAGTACTTCAGTTAATTTTGGCGGGGAACTTAAACTTTGGCTTCCTAGAACTAAAGCAAAAATGAGACTGAGTATAAACGGTAAAATTCGGAATGAATTTCCTTTGAACACCCTGAGTACATAGCGACTTTTGCAAAAACGCAAAAGACTTCTCAGGGGAACTAACTGCTCCCTGTTAGTAAACATTACAGTTTTAGTGAATATTGATGATCGAACTTAAAAAGCTATTTGTGTGCTAAAAATCACTTTCGTTTGAGTCATTACTAGATTTTTGGGTTGAAAGTTCTGCCCGATTTGAGTATCTGATAATTTTGTACTTTTAACTTTCCTTTCTGCATATTTTTACTACTTGTTTACAACTAACTAGGGTTTTTAAAGAGCGATTGCTTACGAGTAGTGCTGCACGTAGCTCAATCACCACAGTCGTTTTCATAACCTGACGCACCCAATTCATGCCTTTAGCAAAGGAGATACTTATTTCTCAAGTAAATTAATATTAATAGGAATAAATATCAACTTAGTGTAATTATTCTTATTGAAGAAGGCAGAAGTACGCTCGTCTGAGGGCATTTATGTTCCGTAAGACCGGGGATTCAAACCCAGACCTTACGGTAGCCACAGCAATGAAATGAGCGTGGGGGTCTTAAACCCTTCTTGTTGCATCGCGAAAGGGTCCTGAGTGCAGACTTGACAAGGGATGTCGTGAATGAATTATCTATCGGCTTGACTGATAATTCATTTACTACATCTGCTACAAAGTCAGTGACTAAACAAAGTTCCGACTCTCCACTGTTTATTTCCTATTTCAAGACATTGATCAAGTTCTGTCGTCTTCCAGGCATGGGATACTGGTTGCTGATTTTATTGCTGTATTCAGCAAGCAGCAGCATGGCACCGACGATGTTTCGTTCCCTGCTGGTAGATATTGGGTTGTCGTTATCAGATATTGGCTGGCTGCTGGGAATTGTAGGGACCATTGCTAATATGCTTGGTGGCATTGTCGCAGGTTTGCTCATTGCTCCTTTGGGACGAAAGCGATCGCTGATTGTATTCAGCTCGCTGTGGACACTCAGTATGATGATCTACTTACTTCCTGCGTTCGGTGTCACCAATTTGCCTGTTCTCTATCTCGTCGCCTGCGCTGCTTTTCTCACTATCGGCATGATGACGACTGCTACATTCACCATCATGATGGATAAAAGCACGTTAGAATCACCAGGCACCGATTACACCGTCCAAAGTTCAGTAGGTCTCCTGGGTAGTATTGGTGCTGCTGCTATCAGTGGTGTGATTGCCGGGGCGATCGGCTATCGGGGAGTGTTTGCGCTAAGTGGGGCGATCGCGCTCATCAGTGTTATCATTATTGCTAAAGTTTTTGATACTGATAAGAGTAGTGCAACTTAATATCTGGCTTTCTTAATTTTGAATGAGCGAATTTTGAATTTTGAATTGGTATAACCTCTCCCCACCCTGGCTTGAAAGAGCAGAGGGAGCAGGGGAGGCGCTTGGGTTGCAGGGGGACAAGTTCCCTTAGACTGCGAATATACGTTCAAAGAAAGCTATAATTTCAAACCAAGCAGAGGTAGTCGCAGCAGGATCGTAACGATAACCGTCGTCGCGCATGAAGGTATGCTCTGCTTCATACAAAAGCACTTTGTGAGGTACGCTGTTGTTCTCAAGGGCTTTAATTATGGTTTGGCGGTCATTTTCCGGTATATGAGGGTCAAGAGTACCAAACACGATAAGCATTTCGCCTTTGATTTCGCTCACCCGCTCAATTGTATCGGCTACTCCTTTACCCAGCTTGCCGGTGGGAATTCCAGTCGGGTAACAGCAGGCTGCTGCCTTAATTTCGCTTTGCAAGGCTGCCCGAAAAGCTAGGTGTCCACCAATACAAAAGCCTAGGGTGCCTATTTTCCCTGAAGAAACCGAACTCTGTGCTTCAAGAAATTCAATCACAGCACGGCAATCGGCGTCATAATCAGCTATCAGGGTTCGACGAGCATTGTCATTACAAAAACTTTTACGGGAGTCCGAAAGCCCTCTCTTTTTAAAGGAGGGATGAAGGACGACACGAGAAGTTTTAACTTCTCGTGTCTATCTTACACAGTTGTGTAAGATAGCACTATAATACTTTTATGGCAGAACTAACATTAACTCTAAAGCTACCTTTTTATCGACTCAACCAAAATAAAGCACTTGAATTTGAACGGCTGACAAGCGTCAACACTCAAGTGGCAAACGAATTATTGCGTCTTGATAAAAAAGAGCGGAAAAAGTTAACTAGTTCTGCTTTCGCGCATGTGGAAATTGGCTCTGCTTGGATTAATCAAACTATTCGGAATACAAATGCTAAAACGAAAGTTAAGCATTTTAAACAAATGTGGTTAGAAACAAATAACCAAAACTTTGAGATATCCAAGCAAGGCGATTTATACACAATTGCATTCAATCTACTACGAGGCAGGAAAGGACGCCTTCCTTTATCTATCCACTGTGCTTCGCATTCTCAAGTCCTGGACAAAATTATTGCACGGAAAGCCTTGCTTGGCTCTCTCAAGCTTTATAAGTCGAAAAAAGGAATTTGGTATGCACTGATATCTGTATCGATGGAAGTTCCCGATGCAATATCAGTTGAACACTGGATTGGAGTAGATCGAGGACAAAACAATATTGCTGTCGCTGCGCTTCCCAAGGGATTTGGCAAGTTTTGGAAAGGTGGACGGAGCAAAGGATTGAGACGGCAGTTTCAACGTACTCGCCGCAAACTACAAAGCGCCAAACAACTCAAAGAAGTGAAACGACTTGAGCAACGTGAAAGACGCATTATGACCCATATCAATCACGTCATTTCCAAGCAGCTTGTGCAATTTGCACAGGACTTTGGAATGGGTTTGCGGTTCGAGGATTTATCTGGTTGTCGTCAAACGATGAGACAGCACAAAAAGACAAAATCTGATGCTGCTAATAACCATGACAGTTGGGCATTTTATCAGCTAGAAATGTTTACTCGTTATAAAGCGATTCGTTTTGGCGTACCCGTTCAATCAGTTCCCGCTCCATACACTAGCAAGTCAGACCACCGTAATGGCGTGATTGGTAAGCGCAATGGAGATTGGTTCAAAGGATTTGATGGGTATCGTTGCAATGCTGATTGGAATGCTTCTCAAAATATTGGTCAATGGCTCGGTTTTTCATGCCCTCTAAATCTTCAGACCGCAGTAACTGCAATGGTTGCTGCCGATGTAGAGGGTGGGGTCGATGACAGTCCCCTTAACTAGTAAAACGCCCTAGCGAGTGGATTTATCCCTCGCTATGGCAACGACTAGAATCCCCGTGCATTTATGCCGGGGAGTGTCAACGCGCATCCGACCAAGATCATCAGGTTCAATAGCTAAACCAATTGGCTCAATGCGATGAAAAATTTCTGGGGCTGCCACTACATAGCCATATCCTGCTAAGTAGTTAGCTAAACGAATTATTGAACCACCTAACTGATAAATATCACTATAAAATACAATACCAGGGTAAAGTCCTGCTGCTTTGGGAGCTGCTACATAAACACGCATTAAACTGTCATCTACTCTCAACTCGACATTGCGGTTGGTGATTTGCATTTTTTTGTCTCCCACGCGTTCACTACCAGTTCTGGAAAGTTGGAGCACTTTCTCCTCATTCCATATTAAGAACTGTAGTATTTTAGAACTTAGTCACTGTTACGTTAATACCAGATTCGAGTTCTGGAACCTTAAAAAACTCAAATTTTTCAGTAGGTTGAGAAGTCTGGTTGATTTGAGCAGCCTGGTTATTTGTTTCCTCCAAACATTGTTTGAAGGTATTGCCAGGAGATTTAATCATCTCAAGCGGGTTAATCTTTTTGCATCCTTCACGTACTACCCCTATTGATTCAGAAACTTTTTTGAAATTATTGGTTCTGTCTGTGATGTTAAGTGTTCCATCAGTAATGGTAGCTGGTTGAGTGACAAGAGCAGCGGCTCGACCTTGGTCCGCTAGGGCAGGAGAAACATTTTCTTCGTTGGCTAAGGCAGGATGAGCCACAGCGATTGCGCAAAGCGCAGTGCCAGAGGCAATCGCGCAAAGCGCCGCGCCCCAAGGAGCGATTGCACGGAGCGATCGCCGTAAGGTGTGCGCACTAATTACAACTAAGGCTGCCAGTGAGCGTTTCATAATTCAATTTCCTATATGATGCTTGCTTTGTGATTCTAATATCCTGTATTCCAAGCTTTTTCATGAGTTGAAAAACACTAAGATAGTGTGGATTTCCAGAAAAACTTTACAAACATTATTATTTTTACATACCTATCATAAGAGGGATGATTTTTTAGAATATCAGCAAAAACCTTTATCTGATTTTAATGCATAGAGTACATTGTTGCTAGCCTGTTTGAGGCGATTGCGATTCGGGGCAGTGGCAAAGCCAATCGCGGGGAGCGCACTGCCGTTTGGCTCCGCCGTGCCGTACCGCGAGGGCGATCGCATAGAGCCGCGTGCTTTATTGACCATCTCGACCTAGTTCTAGTTCCCCATAAATGTTGATATTAAATGTAAATTGAATGTTAATGTAATTTTGTGTGTAGGCTGTGGGCAAAGGTGCAAAGGGTACTGCTTGCTTGACAGCGTTAACTGCCGCTTCATCAGTCATGCTCAATCCAGAAGTTTGTGCAATGCGGATATTGCTTACCAAACCTGCTCGGCTAACAGTAAAGTGAAGCACTGTTCGCCGGGAAGACTGGGTGAGTCCGGGTATCCAGTGCTGCCTCACTTGTTCCTGTAGCTGTTGTAGATAAGCGCCCATGTCTGCATCTTGACGGGCATCAATGCCATCTACAGATTGATTGAGGCGGTTGGAATTAGGCAGCGCTGCCTGATTACTGCTTGCAAAATCACGACTAGATAAACTAATTGGACCACCCAAACGACTTGCTCCACCCGATTTTGAAGATGGTTGCACTCGAGACACCTTTCGCGGTGATAAGCCCCGCGCCCCTTGGGATGATTGCGAAGTCGTCCTATTCTCCAACTGTTGAGGAGAGGATTTTGCAGCCAGCCGATCCCTATTTCCCTGACGAATTAAAGCTGCTGGTGGTTTCGTTGTGGGTGCAACTGTCGTTTGCCTTCTTTTGAGTGCTGGTGGTTTCGTTGTAGGTGGAAGTGTCGTTTGCTGAGGTTTGAGTGCTAGTGGTTTCGTTGTGGGTGCAACGGCGGTTGGTAAAGGTTGTGGTTCTGGCGGTTTTGGTGTAGGTGCGACGGGTGTTTGTACTGGTTCTGGTGATTTAGTTGTAGGTGCAACTGTCGTTTGTCGAGGTTTGAGTGCTAATGGTTTGCTGGTAGGTACAACGGCGGTTGGTTCTGGTTGAGGTTCTGGCGGTTTTGGTGTAGGTGCGACGGGNGTTTGTAATGGTTCTGCTGGTGTGGTTGGTGTAGCTACTCTTTGTCGCAGTTTGAATGCTAATGGTTTGGTTGTCGGTGCAACGGCGGTTGGTTCTGGTTGAGGTTCTGGCGGTTTTGGTGTAGGTGCGACGGGTGTTTGTAGTGGTTCTGGTGGTTTAGTTGTAGGTGGAAGTGTCGTTTGCCTTCTTTTGAGTGCTAATGGTTTGGTTGTCGGTGCAACGGCGGTTGGTTCTGGTTGAGGTTCTGCTGGTGTGGTTGGTGTAGCTGTCCTTTGTCGCAGTTTGAATGCTAATGGTTTGGTTGTCGGTGCAACGGCGGTTGGTTCTGGTTGTGGTTCTGGCAGTTTTGGAGTTGGTGCGATTGCCGCCGGCACTGGGCTTTGCCCAATGGCACTTTGTAGTGGTTCTGGTTGTTTAGTAGTAGGAGCAACCGCAATTTTCTGAGGTTCGGGTTGTAGTTTTTGAGGAGATCGATTTGGTGATCCTGCTTTTTGTTGGGTTTGTTCTGGCAGTAATATATCAGAAGGTTTAGAAGCAGCAGAGGTGCGAGCAGTTGATGATCCCGACTGAGCAGTCGAAATAGGTGATTGAGGTTTTGCTTTTCCACCTGCAACAGAATCTTTGGCAGCGCGTCGTGAAGTTTGGGGGGGCGTTTTTGTCGTGTTGGGAGGAACTTCAACGTACTCAATTGGTATTGGTTCGGAAAGCTCTTGCTTAGGCGCAAAAGCTCGCAGCCAATAATCGCTGCCAAGAAAGAGAATACAGTGCAGCAGTACGGAAATTACTACACCAAAAACCAGATCTTCTGGGCGATCGCCTCTTGCAAAGCTGCGCCAAGTGTGATCGCTTCTGTAGCCCTGTAATTTATCAGACTTAGCCATGTTATTGTGCCTTCTTGACAGCACCCTCAACAGTTTATTTAACAATGTAGGTGTGGTGGCTGGCAAACATCAGCAATGCCGGGTTGTTGTGTCAAGCAATCTTTCATGTCACAGATTAACCATCTGCATCAATGCGGTAGGATAGCGCGAACCAGCAGCTATTCCTGGTGGCATGATAGCATCAATTTGAAGTAATTCATCCGGAGTCAGTTGAACTTCTAAGGCGCCAACGTTCTCTTCAAGGTAAGTTTGTCGCTTGGTACCCGGAATGGGAACGATATCGTTTCCTTGTGCCAGCAACCAGAAGATCGCGAGTTGGGCAGGAGTACATTCTTTTTGGGCAGCCATTGTCTGCAATTTCTCGACTAACTGTAAATTGTGCTGAAAATTTTCGCCTTGAAAGCGGGGAGAGTTCCGCCGCCAGTCTTCAGAGGCTAAATCATTAGAGCTTTTGATTTGTCCGGTTAAAAAACCTCGCCCTAATGGACTCCAACAGACAAAACCAATGCCTAATTCCCGACAAGTGGGTAAAATTTCGGCTTCCACATCCCGCGTCCACAATGAATATTCGCTTTGCAGCGCCGCGATTGCATGAACAGCGTGTGCTTTGCGGATAGTATTAGCAGATGCTTCGCTAAGACCGAGAAACCGCACTTTGCCTTCACGTACCAATTTTGCCATTGCCCCAACAGTTTCTTCAATTGGTGTACTAGGGTCTACCCGATGTTGGTAGTAAAGGTCAATGACATCAACACCAAGACGGCTTAAGCTAGCTTCACACGCTGCACGCACGTATTCTGGTCTACCATTGACTGGCATCGCTTGACGGCTCTGGCTAATTCCTCCTAATCCAAATTTAGTAGCAATAATCACCTGCTCACGTCTATCCCGAATCGCTTTACCGACTAACTCTTCGTTATGTCCTCCACCGTAAGCATCTGCAGTATCGAGGAAGGTCACACCTAAATCAATTGCGCGATGGATGGTAGCAATTGCTTCTTGGTCGTCATGAGTGCCATAGATTCCCGACATACTCATACAACCGAGTCCAAGAGCAGAAACGGTGAGTCCACTGTTACCTAATTTTCTGGTTTTCATGTTCATTTCTCCTCAAAGTTCAGACATTTGAATCTTTATCTGTGTCCATCTGTGTCCATCTGTGGTTCCATCCTCCAAATCAAGGAAGTTTTGAGAAAATGTGAATAACAATAAAAGCGATTACCGAACCGTATTGCACCAACTTATAACGACATTAAGCCAGTCGTCATATCCGCTGGCA
Source organism: Scytonema sp. HK-05 (assembly GCF_963872035.1). Lineage (NCBI taxonomy): Bacteria > Bacillati > Cyanobacteriota > Cyanophyceae > Nostocales > Scytonemataceae > Scytonema > Scytonema sp. HK-05. Next base: position 46,299 of record NZ_CAWMYC010000127.1, on the reverse strand, counting down.
AAGTAAAACGGCGGATGAAAAAGCGATTAGGGATGTCTTTTTCTCGTCCTGGCAAAAGGCGATGACGGATACGCGCCTCAGTCACCCAGACATTGCGACCTGCTACAGTCAAGTTAACGGGTGACTCCATGTCTGTTGCTATGGTTTCCACCGACTTGGGTTGAGTCCCAGGCGAAAGAACATCGATACGTAGGAGGCGACCATTTCCACTGGCGATCGCACCTTCAGTAACCAGCAATCTGCCATCTGGTGCAAACTGCATCCCGTCTGGGTTTTCCAGCTTGCGTGTCAGAGGTATAGCCTCAACTTTTACACGTCCCTGAGGCTCTTGTACTACCTTAAACAATTCTCCACTATAGAATAGCCCCACGACCATAACACCATCCGGTCTACGGGCAATACCCGAGAGTCCTATTTCCTTGGTAGCCCAGCGTGTGTCCTCTGTCCAAATTTGAAGCTGAGTCGCCCCAGGCGCGAGATAGTAGATGCGGGGGCGCGAACTGTCTGTGAGGTAAACGCCGCCATCTGCATCAAGCGCCATGTCATTGCCAAAGCCACCATCAGGCATCAAGGAGACGCGCAAAACCTTGCCCGTGCGGGTATCGATTGCGAAAATCCGATGCGGACGGCGAATAGTTTCACCATTTGCACCAGGAACTCCAAGAAAGTCAGGAGAGTTTGTCCTAAGCAGCCAAAAACCTAGGCAACCCCAGTCATTTATCGACAATCGTTCCTCGCATTTTCAATCAATTCATCAATAAGATTTCTTAGCCGTTCTTGCCAGTCAGGGATGGCTCTTAGTTTCTCTTTAACACATAAAGCGTACTTTCAAGCATACGGGTGACTTGTCGAAAGGCTCTTCATTAAAAGGAAGCGCACCTAGCTTATGTTTTTTTTGAAAAGTCATTAATTTTACTTTTATTTATTAGTATACTAATAGATATAACACAAGTTTTGAGGTCGAACAATGCTTTTATCCATCAAGACTAAGTTAAAACTAACTGCCGAACAAAAAACCGTAATGAGTAAACATGCAGGTATAGCGCGGTTTACTTACAACTGGGGTTTGGCTACTTGGAAAAGCTTATATCAAGATGGATACAAGCCTAATAAATATCTGCTCAAGAAGTTCTTCAACAACTCAGTCAAAACAGAGTTGGAATGGATTAAAGAGAAAGGTATTTGTCAGAAAATCACTCAATACGCTTTCGATCAGTTGGGTGCAGCTTTTGACCGATTCTTTAAAGGGTTGGGTGGATATCCAAAGTTCAAGAAGAAAGGCGTCAACGATTCTTTCACAATAGACGCCAGCGGAAAACCTATTCCGGTAGGTGGCTTGCGAGTTAAGTTACCGACGATTGGATGGGTCAAGACTTATGAAGGATTGCCTCATGCGACGACTACCAAATTAACAATATCTCGGATAGCTGATGACTGGTATATTGCATTTGCACACGAGGTGGAATGCGAACCGACGCAAAAGTCACAAGAAGCTGTTGGCGTAGATTTGGGGATAAAAGAACTGGCTACATTAAGTACTGGTATCGTGTTCCCCAACCCAAAAGCCTACAAGAAAAGCATCCAAAAGCTAAAGCGATTGTCTAAGTCTTTGGCACGAAAAACCAAAGGTAGTAACAATCGCCACAAATCAAAAATTAAGTTGGCAAAGCATCATAACCGCGTTTCAAACATTCGTAAAGACTCGCTCCATAAAGTCACCAATTACTTATGCAAAAACCACGCCGTGATGGTGATTGAGGACTTAAATGTTTCGGGTATGATGCAAAATCATAAGCTTGCTCAATCCATCGCCGATTGCGGATTCTATGAATTTAAGCGGCAACTTGAATACAAGTGCAAGAAGTTTGGAAGCAAGTTAGTTGTTGCGGATAGGTGGTATGCATCTTCCAAAACATGTAGTAATTGTGGCTGCAAGAAAGAATCTCTGCTATTAAGTGAACGCGTCTATTCATGTGGACATTGCGGACATGTAATGGACAGGGATTTGAACGCTGCAATCAACTTATCGCGTTTGGCTAAGGCGTGAATGCTTTCTGAGGGATAACCGCTCCCATGCTCCCTATGAAGAAAGAAGTAAATGTCTAGACTTGTCTAGAATTTATATAGCAGGTTCCCCAAAGAATTCCTCGCGGTTCGTCTAGTCGTAGACTTGTAGCGGCAAAGATTTCGTCGCTTCCAACGAAGAAAGGCTCGCTCTTGCCTTGGGGATTAATACGCAGTATTCGCCCGCTTGTGACCGAACCGACATACAGCGTTCCATCGCTAGCGCGTGCAATTCCGTTTGGATACTGGAAATCAGCAGGCAACTCGATAGGGGGTAGCACTTGTGCAGGCGCAGCGATAGACTGAACAGAGCTAGAGACAAACACCACAAGTGCAGCCGTAGAAAGGAATGTTTTAAGCATTAAATTTCACCTCTTCAGGTTCTTGCCATTAATTCCTTAAACCTGGAATAGTCCACCCGCCATCAACTAAAATGGTTTGACCAGTTACAAATGAAGCAGCATCCGAACACAGCCAAAGAACGGTTTCGGCGACTTCCTCGGGAGTTCCCAAACGTTGCATCGGAGTATGAGCAATAAAGGGTTTGAGAAGCGCCTCATCATCACCAAATCGCCGCAACATAGGTGTATCTATGATGCCAGGATTAATGTTATTTATACGGATGCCATGCTGGGCAAATTCAAGAACTGCTGGTCGTATCAGTCCATCGATTCCGGCTTTGCTAGCAGAATAAATGGTTGAACCAGCCAGCCCACCAACAGCAAGCCAAGAAGAGGTGTTAACAATAGCACCACCAGTTCCCTGCTTAAGTAAGGCTTCGATTTCATATTTCATACACAGCCAAACAGCCTTCAAGTTGACTGCAATAGTCTGATCCCAGACTTCTTCCGTAAGCTCGGTCATGGGAGCGAATACCCCTTCAGTGCCAGCGTTGTTGAAGGCACAATCTAATCGACCGTATATATCAATTGTTTTGTCGATCAGCTTCTGAATTTCGGCACTATTGGCGACATCCGTCTGGATGAAAGTGCCTTCTCCATTAGCATCACGAATCATTTGCACCGTCAGTTTACCTTCATCCTCACGGCGACTAGCAACGACAACGCTTGCGCCTTCTCTTGCAAATGCAATTGCAGTCGCACGACCAATACCTGAGCTACCCCCAGTGACTAGGGCAACTTTATTTTGGAATCGCATAATATATTTCCCTTTGCTACGTGGTGTAAATGACTTGAATGAATGAATAAGACACGAGCCGTCCTAACTTCGGGGCGGGCAAGATGCCCACCTTACAAAAACTGTATTCAATACAACTGAGAATAGTTATAAAGACAGAAGATTAATAATGTGATCAGGATTTTGTCTTGCTTGCGTTTCAATCACTTGCAGCTTTCATTGTTATTATGCAATAGCTCTCAAAGTTCTGTCCAAGACCTTTTTTGCGCTAAGGTGATACCAAATAGGTATCACCGCTATGGAACTGCGACAGATAAAATATTTCGTCACTGTTGCTGAGGAATTAAACTTCCGTCGCGCAGCCGAACGGCTATACATGGAACAGCCGCCACTGAGCCGTCAAATTCGCCATTTGGAAGAAGAACTGGGTGTAGAGTTATTCCACCGTACAAAGCGCGGTGTCACCCTTACCCAAGCAGGACAAGCATTCTTGGAGGAGGCGCGGCTCACACTCGCACAAGCAGAACAAGCAGTACAAGCAGCAAAGCTGGCAAGTCGTGGCAAACAAACCACGCTTAAAGTTGGGTTTTCGATTTGTACCTTTAATCGGATACTGCCGGAAATGATACAGGCATTTCGCCAAGATTTTCCTAATGTAGAAGTCAATCTGCAAGAAATGACTACTGTAGCGCAAGTACAAGCGTTGCAAGCAAGTGAAATTGATGTTGGGTTCCTGCACTTGCCTATCCATGCAGATGATTTACAGACAGAAGTCGTTATTCTAGATCAATTCGTCGCAGTTTTACCAGAAAATCATCCGTTAGCGAAACTACCCCAGTTATCATTGCGATCGCTCGCCGAAGAACCGTTTGTTTTGTTCTCCAGACAAGCCAAACCCGATTTTTACGACCAAATCATCAATACTTGCCAGCAAGTTGGTTTCACGCCACGTATAGTTCAAGAAGCTACGCCGCCAGAAGTCGCGATCAGTTTTGTAGCGGCTGGGGTAGGAGTTTCACTCGTGACTGCTATCCATCAAGAAAAGCAGAACTCTGGTGTTGTCTTCCGAACGATTAGTGACGCGATGGGCAAAGCCCCGCCTCCGGCGATCGCACCACTGGAAATTGGTCTTGCTTGGCAACAAAATAATACATCTTCGGTTGTGCGTTCCTTTGTGGAGATGGCAAAGAAAATCAAATCCCCAAACTGAATGTTTTCTCTGTTCTGCCGTCAATTTTTTTGGAAATTAAACCACAGATGGACACAGATAATTTATCTACGCCCATCTGCGGTTTCAAAGAGCCAAAAACCAGATTTTTGCAACAAATCTATTCTCACTTTTTCGCGTTGCTCCCATACAACACAGGATTAGAAGTTATTAAGCTTGCAATGCAATCAAGCGTGCATACAACCCATTTTTCTCCAGCAACTGTTGATGATTGCCAATTTCAACAATCTGTCCCTTATCCAACACAACAATCCTGTCAGCTTTACGGATTGTAGAAAGTCGGTGGGCGACGACAAATGTGGTACAATTATTCATTAACCGTTCAAGAGCCTCTTGAATCAAAGCTTCCGATGCAGTGTCTACTGAAGCCGTTGCTTCATCTAAAAACAGCACTTTGGGATGACGAACCAAAGCACGGGCGATCGCCAGGCGTTGACGCTGCCCACCTGAGAGTTTTGTTCCATTTTCACCAATCAGAGTATCAAGTCCCTGTGGTAAGTTGAGGATAAATTCTAGTGCGTTAGCATCTTGAATTGCTTGGTGTAATTGCCGTTCACTCACCCCTTGCAACCCATAAAGAACATTTTCCCGCACAGTCCCCTCAAACAGAATCGTTTCTTGGGGAACTACTGACACAAACTGGCGATAAGTTCTTAAATCCAGGGCGTTCATATCTTGCCCGTCGAGATAAATCTGTCCTTGTGTTGGTCGCAGAAAACCAATCACAAGATTCAGCAAGGTGGACTTTCCGGCTCCTGAAGGACCTACAAACGCAATTGTTTCACCAGGCTTAACATGAAGCGAAATATTATCAACTGCTGGATGCTCGCTGCTAGGATAGATGAAACTAACAGCATCAAATAAAAATTCTCCTCGCACTTGCCTGACTGGCTGCTTGCCTTGATTGAGTTCTATATCTGGACACTCCAAAATTTCACCCACCGACCGAATCGACTCAAAACCTGTTCCAATCTGTGGGAGTACTGCCAGAATTTGGACGATGGAATTCGTGAGGGCGTCAAAATAACCTGTTAACAGAATCACGTCACCAGAAGTGATTCCCATCTTACCAGTGTAAGCCATATAAGCAGAGGTTACCAGACAGATCGCACTAAACAGGCGCAGCGTCACCCAGCTCGATGCATTAGTTATAGCGTTAATGCCATCTAAACTCATTGCCGCCCTTTTTACTGAGATAAGACGCTGTTGTGTCCGATCAATTTCGGTTTCTTCGATCCCATGCGCCCGCGTGACTGGAACAAGCTTAATCATCTCAATCAGGTGAGAAGACATGCCCTCCATTTGTCGGCGGAAAATATGGTTTCGTTGTTGAATCGGCTTTTTAAGGACTTGCACTAAAATCACTGCCGCCGGCACTGTTGCAGCGAAGAAGAACAAAAACTTCCAGGCACGCATGGCAGTAATGGCGATCGCAATCAGAATAGTCAATAACGCTGAAGGTAGAAACTGAAAAATCGAGCTAGTCAGTTGCTGAATTTCTTCCACATCTCGCAGCAGCTTAACTTGTAGTACGCCTATACTACGTTGCTTGTAAAATCCGATGGAAAGCTGTTGCAATTGTCGCGTCAATAAATCGCGCACATTAGTTTCCATTTGGCGGGTTGCTGCACTCAAACTCATGATGTGCAAATAGTGAGTGGGAATATTTTGGACGATGGATACGGCTAAAATCGCCCCATTAAGCCATAGCTGTGTTAGGGAATGCTCTTGAGGGCGAGATATGATATCGATGATGTTGGCAATGACAACCGGTCGAATCCACTCCGGACTGTGTTTGATAACGTAGAACACCATTGACAGTGCTAGCTTATCCCAGTCATGAGAGTACAGCAAAAGTAACGTTTTAAATGGTGCATGACTGCGGTAAAAAGGCAATAGCAGCTTTGTGTTGGATTGTCGCTTGTGGTTTGGTCCGTTCATGGAACAACTTAACTACACTACCTTTGGTACAACTTTAGTTGAATTCACGGAAAACGCCTTGCCGTTCAAATATGTTTTCGCGCGCAAGCTTAACTTTTTGGCATATGTACCAATCCTAAAAAAAATACAGCACCGATAGATTGTATTGTGTCAGTAGTTTAATGACTGTGATCGTTTTACCCCTATCACTGCTGTTTCTCTCAACAGTTAGATGCACTCTATTTTGCATCGTGTAACGCTATGAGAGCGAGTTTTGACAATTTTTTGGAAAGACAAATTTGTGGATATCAGCAGACGAGATGTATTGAAGGTAGTTTCTACTTCAGGTTTGGTTGCGGCAGGATTGGCAGGTGCAGAAGGGTTCTTCTCACAACTACAAGCCCAAAATAGACCTGCTCAGACGAAAAGCGGTGAAATGATCTACAGAACTTTAGGACGCACCGGAGAAAAAGTATCTGTGATTGGTTTAGGAGGTCACCATATTGGACGACCAAAAGATGAGCAAGAGGGTATTCGTCTCATCCGGGCTGCTATAGATCGTGGGATCAATTTCATGGATAACAGCTGGGACTACCATAACGGAGGAAGCGAAATTCGCATGGGTAAAGCTCTCCGGGACGGTTACCGTCAAAAGGTTTTCCTCATGACTAAAATAGACGGTCGAACTAAACAGGCGGCTACTCAGCAAATTGACGATTCTCTAAAACGTTTGCAGACAGATCGTATTGATTTGCTACAGCATCATGAAATAATTCGCATGGAAGACCCAGACCGTGTCTTTGCTCCTGGTGGTGCAATGGAAGCTGTGGTAGAGGCTCAAAAAGCAGGCAAGATTCGCTACATTGGCTTTACCGGACACAAAGATCCTCTAGTTCACCTGAGAATGCTGGAAGTTGCCACTCAAAATAACTTCCATTTCGATACAGTGCAGATGCCACTGAATGTGATGGATGCTCATTTCAGAAGTTTTGAACAGCAAGTTCTACCCAAACTAGTAACGGATGGCATTGGTGTACTGGGTATGAAATCAATGGGTGACCAAAATATTCTTAAGAGCAATACAGTGAAACCCATCGAATGCCTCCACTACGCCATGAACCTGCCAACTTCAACCGTGATTACAGGTATTGAAAGCATGGAAATTCTAAACCAAGCGTTTGAGGCAGTACGCACGTTTAAGCCAATGAGCCAAGAACAAGTCAGGGCGCTGCTCAATCGAACTCGCTCTGTCGCTGCAAAAGGTCAGTACGAGCCATTTAAGACTAGTAGTCAATTTGATAGTACAGCTAAGAATCCGGAATGGTTAGGATAACTGTAGGCATAGGACAAGTGTGGGTTTCTCAGTCACCCACACTCTCGTGGCTTCCGCCTTTAATTTCTGTGATCTAAGGGCATCATTGCAGGCATTTTTGATAAAATCTGGCTCGTAGAAGAGATTAATCACCACCCTCCTGCAAGTCTTGTGCAAATGGTGACAGCTTGTCTAAGGAGTTAGCTACTGCCATGACTTGTTCTGAAGTCTTGCTGGCAATATTAGCAAATTCCAGAACAGATTGGCTGGCGGAGGTTGAAGCCTTTGCTTGCACAGGAGCGGTTTGGGCAAGCTCCTCGACCAGTTTTTTCATTTGGTCAGTTATAGTGATAATCTCATTGAGCTTGAGCTGAGTTTCTTTTACCAATTCAGTCCCAAGCATTGTCTGTTCTGCCCCAGACTCCATAACAGCAATAGCTTCATTGGCTTGTGTCTGAATTTGGGCAACGAGTGATTCTATTTCTGCTTCTGCAATACTCGCGTTCAATTCCTGCACTTGAGAAAGTGCGTTGTCAGCAAGCATTGCCAATTTTTGACCAGCTTCAGGGCTGCGACTTGCTTCAAGTGCCGTATTCATGACTTGCAGCTTTAGTTGAGATGCAATATTACTAATGAGGCTGGCTACCTGGGAGAGCTTTTGGGAAGGTTCGTCTAGACGCTGGACTTTTTCGGCAGCTTCCACAATTGTTGTTTGGATAGCACTGAAGGTGTCTAAAATCGGGTTCATAGACTCATGCCCATCCTGTACTAACTGGCTCAGCCGCTGATCCTGGAGTTCTGCTTGTTGCGCACAAATCAGCATTCTCAAAGCCGAATCAGCCAACGTTTGAATTTGATTGTAGGCATTTGTAACAGACTCCATCTGGCCGAGAGCCTCGCTTGAAAGGGTTTGGACAACTGTTTCACTACCTGTGAGCAGTTCTGACACCTGACGCTGGAGTGCTTCTTTTTGTTGACGCTGCTCACGTTCTGCAGCTTCAGCAAGTTCGTACGCCTGCTCTACCTGGTATAGCAGCCGGGAATGGTCCAGAGCAAATCCCACTTGCGTAGCTATCTGGGCGAATAAATTAATTTCATACTCCTGCCAATCACGGGGTCCGGAGCACTGATGTGCAATCAATAAGCCAAATAGCTGGTCGTCCTTGAGAATGGGTGCAACCAAATTTGCCTTGACAGCAAAGGGTTCGAGTTGGCTAATGTAACAATCGGTCAAACCTGCTTCATAAATGTTATTGGTCGCTTGCACTCGACCTGCTTGGTACATTTCTACATAGCCCTGTGCGAAGCAGGGGTCTTTGATTTTGGCTCGCAACGCTTTCGGAAAACCAGGAACAACTGATTCTGCAATCACAGTTCCATACCCATCCGCGTCAAAGCCATAAACGAGCAATCGGTCAGCCCTGAGTGCTTTGCGAACTTCTTCAACAGTGCTTTTAAGGACATCTTCTTCGTTGAGCGATTCGCGAATGCGGCGCGTTATGTCCCCAAGCAATTGAGTTCGCACACCTTCTGCATCGATTCGTTGAAGCAGCCGGGCATGGTCGAGAGCAAATCCCACTTGCATCGCGATCTGGGTCACTAAATCAATTTCATACTGCTGCCAATTACGGGGTCCAGAACACTGATGTGCAATCAATAAGCCAAATAGCTGCTCGTCCTTGAGAATGGGCGCAACCAAATTTGCCTTGACAGCAAACGGTTCGAGTTGACTAATGTAACAATCGGTCAAACCTGCTTCATAAATGTTATTAGTCGCTTGCACTCGACCTGCTTGGTACTGTTCTACATAGCCCTCTACAAAGCAGGGGTCTTTGATTTTGGCTCGCAACGCTTTCGGAAAACCTGGAATCACGGATTCTGCAATCACGGTTCCATACCAGTCGGCATCAAAGCCATAAACAACGACTCGGTCAGCGCTCAATGCTTTGCGAACTTCTTCAACGGTGGTTTTAAGGACATCCTCTTCGTTGAGCGATTCCCGAATGCGGCGGGTAATATCTATAAATATCTGAGCTTGATCAGCTTTCGTATCTATCCGTTCTAGCAGCTTAGCGTAGTCGAGAGCGAATCCCACTTGCGCAGCTATCTGGGTGCAGAAATCAATTTCGGATCGCTGCCAAAAGCGGGGTCCGGAACACTGATGTGCAATTAATAAGCCGAATAGCTGGTCGTTCTTGATAATCGGCGCAACCAAATTTGCCTTGACAGCAAATCGTTCTAGCAACCCAATATGACAATCACCGAGATTAGCTTTATAAATATCATCAATAGCACGAACACGACCATTTCGGTATTGTTCGACATACCCTCCCTGAAAACAGGGGTCTGAGATTGTCGTCCACAATGTTTTCGGCAACCCAGGGGCAACGGATTCTTCTACAAAGGTTCCATCCAACTTGGAATCGAAACGAAAGATGACCACGCGGTCAATTCTTAGAGCCTTGCGAACTTCTTCAACAGTCGTTTTGAAGACATCTTCTTCACTAAGCGATTCCCGAATACGTTGGGTAATGTTGATCAACACCCGCGATCGCTCAGCTTCAGCTTCTTGTTTCCATAGCAAATCCGGAAGCTGTTCTTTTACTAAGCTCATGTTTGTCTCTAAGACAACCAGTTCATCTTTGCTCGCGATGGGAGCGCGAGTACCAACTTCTTGACGCAGGCTATTCACCATACTGCTAGAGACTGCAGTCGCGTTCAGGACTGGACGAATGGCGCGATTCGCTAGAGTTGCTGCGATCGCACCTGCCAACGCTGCCGTCACCCCCGTTTCAATTAACAGAAGTGACAGTAGTCTGTCTACTGCTTCACTTTTTGCTGAACCTGCAGCATTCGTTTGTCTAGATTGGGAAATTTCTTTGGAAGTCAACTGGCTACCAAAATAGTAAGTGACTGTACCAACTGCCAACACAGGGAGCATACTAACACCTAGCGCCCAAGCTATTGCCTTAGTTTTCAAGCTCGATTCCTTTCGCTGCTGCTGAGGAACCTCTTGAAGCTTTTTTGCCTGATTAAATTTTTGCTCGGCTTGCTTTTGAGAAGGCTGACTCATACACGATATCTAGTTCTGCTGCAAAAAGTTATTGAGGACAAAAGTATCGCTCACTACATCCATTTCCTTAACCAAGGAGGTAGGGTAATGCACCGTTGGAATTGCTACTGACTTAAAGGTAGATTAAAAAGCTGCAACCTTGTCCTGACTTTATTTAGGGCTTTTGTGTAGGGCTAAAGAAGCGCCACAACTAGGGGTATTAGAGTTCCAGCAATTGGGGCAAAATAGCTCTAAAACTCTTACATGGTTTGCTTTTCACTCCTTAGCCTTTTTGCCTTTCCTCAAGGGTCTGATGTTCCAAATTAATAACTTTATTATATGAGTATTCAATATTATTAAAGTATATTATATTCTTACGTGAATTTTTTATTAACCATTCAAAAGCTGTGTGCGCGAACTTTTTACAAAAATGAGTAAAATAAGCGCAACTGCACATAGCAAAGCCACTATTCTTAGCGTTGGGTTGTCCCAATGTTTCACAGCAACTGCTACCATTGCCCAAACTGTGACTCCTGTATAAGCAATGTCTCGGCGCTGGACAGTCATGAACGTAGCAACTGCGGCTGCAACTAGCAACAAAATAATTGTCCATACTTCGGCAGAAATTCCCCAACCATTCCAACGCACAAAATACAACGCACACGCCACATTCACAATCGTTGCTACACTAATCCACGCTAGATAAATGCTTAGAGGAATGTGGACGCACCACTTCTTTAAACGAGATACAGGATTTGTGCCAATCCCTAACCGTACATATATAGTCATCAAAGGTAGCAAAATTCCTAGCATTGCTACGACCGAAAGAGCAAAAAGCCGGGACAGGAACAGATAAACCCAGATACTTTGGGCAAAACAAGCAATCACTAGCAAGTAGCTTATTTTACGTAAATCGGAATCATGCCTTTGGTTTGGCAGAACTTGGTAGATTCCTAATGCAAAAAGACCAAGGTAAATCAATCCCCAAATAGCAAAGGCGTAGTTAGCAGGAATAATCTGCACGTTCTTGAACAGAGTGTTAGAAATTTCACCAATACTGAGTCCATTTAAGGGAAAAATATTCGACACGACATTGACGACAAAAGCGCCGATAATTGCAGCTAGGGTCACAAGCTGTCGCAGTAAATCTTGGTCATAGCTAGAGTTGGATTGCTGCATAGCTACTATTGCACCACTTATAGATACTCTGTTGTGCTTCTAGCTTACATCTTCTTTATTGCAGCTTGACAACTCAGAAGCAACGAGCATAAGTTTAATATAACAAACGTTCGATATAAAAAAATAAGTAAACCGAGAGATGCCAAAGATTGTTGACCATGATCAATACCGCAAAGAACTCCTCAGTAAGTGTTTTGACTTATTCGCTGAGAAAGGCTATGCTGCCATTACCATGCGCCAAATAGCTGAAGGGTTAAGTGTTTCTACTGGGACGCTGTATCACTATTTTCCTAGTAAACACGCGTTATTTGAGCAATTGGTGGAAGATATATGTGAGCGAGATGTGTTGCTGGCAAAGGCTGAGTTGGAAGGAAAGCAAACTTTGCCGGAACGGATGGAAGCTTTAGGAAAATTTTTAGCTAAAAACGAAAATTATTACATTAAGTGGACTTATTTACAAGTTGATTTTTGTCAGCATCAAGACTCTAAGGAAATGCAGGGTAGTAATGCGTTTCAACGTGCAACGAAGCGATATGAACAGACAATCTGTGATATTTTAGGCATTCAAGACCCAGTGCTAGCTTGGTTTATTTTTAGTCTGATGGATGGCTTAATCCTAGAGCGACTTATGGATAATGAAATGGTTTCTATTACCGAACAATTTGCTTTGTTGAGCAAAATGCTAACGGCATATTTAGAAAAACAACTATCGAATCATACTGCTAACAGCTAATGAGTGAGGAAAATTTATGAATGTTAAAGTATTATCAAAACCTGGGAATCGATGGTTAATTGGGCTAGTTGTAGGTGCAACTGCAATCACAGGTGGAATTGTTTTTTATGGCATTTCTCAATATGGGATGGTTAGTCAAAAACCCGCACCTAAAGTGGAAACTGCTCCTCCAGTAAAAAAAGTCACAGCATTAGGACGACTCGAACCGGAAGCTGAGGTGATTAACTTGTCTGCACCTCTAGCATTGGATGGCGATCGCATAGCTCAACTGCTTGTCAAAGAGGGTGACAATGTAAAAGCTGGACAAGTTGTGGCGCTTCTCGACTCACGAGATAAACTCCAAGATGCTCTATCGCAAGCACAAGAGCAAGTTAAGATGGCTCAAGCCAAACTCGCACAAGTAAAAGCTGGGGCGAAATCTGGGGAAATCGTTGCTCAAAAAGCAACCATAGAGAGATTGCAGGCGCAGTTGCAAAGTGATAGACTCGCGCAAGAACAAGCGATCGCCCGATTAGAAGCGCAGTGGCTAGGCGACAGGACAGCCCAAGAAGCAACAATTCGCAGACTTGAGGCGCAACTCAACAATGCTCAAGCCGAAGATCAACGCTATCAGCAGTTATACAAAGAAGGAGCCGAATCTCGTTCCTTATTTGATAGCAAACGCTTGGCTTTAGAAAGCGCACAACAGCAACTCAACGAAGCCAAAGCAGTTCTTAACCGAATTAATACCACTGCTAGCAAACAAGTTCGTGAAGCGAACGTGGCGCTACAAAGAATTAATATTACTGGTGTCAAGCAAATTAAAGAAGCCAACGCCACCCTGAATAAGATTGCGGAAGTTCGTCCTGTGGATGTGCAAGCGGCGCAAGCGGAAGTGGATAATGCTTTTTCAGCTGTCAAACGCGCACAAACTGACTTGGAACAAGCTTATATCAAGGCACCAACAGCAGGAAGGATACTGAAAATTCATACGCGAGTTGGAGAAAAAATAAGTGACTCTGGCATTGCTGACTTAGGGCAAACTGAGCAAATGGTTGCTGTTGCAGAAGTTTATCAATCCGACATTAGTAAAGTGAAAACTGGACAAAAAGCAGTTGTCAAAGGTCAAGGGTTCAACGGAGAATTGCAAGGAACCGTTTCGCTCATTGGCTTGCAGGTTAACCGACAGAACGTTTTCAGTAATCAACCAGGGGAAAATCTGGATAAGCGAGTCATCGAGGTGAAAATTCGCCTCACACCGGAAGATAGCAAGCGAGTTGCAGGTTTGACCAACTTGCAAGTGCAGACAGCGATTGAACTGTAAATTTTCATTGGGAAAAAATATAACGGATGTTCGTTATAGATTGGTGTGACAAGGAGGAGATTTCTAAAAAATGCTGTGTAAAACGTCTCGAATCCGAATTCTCAGGAAAACTTATCCTTGGACAGTTTTGGCAATTACAGCTTGTAGACTCACATACTTAAACGGTGTCAAAAGGAATAGAGAAAAAAATCGTTTTTTGATGGCTTACTTCAGGATCGACTTTGCAAGCATTCTATCGCTCATGAATGACATGCTTTTTTGAATTAACTAGAGAAAAGGTATCAAAATGCTGAAAACTATCTACTTAATTCTTTGCATCTTAGGTACTGTTTTACCGTATTCACAATTTGTTCCCTTTCTTTTAGAACATGGGCTGGATGTGAACCTTTTCGTAGAACAGCTTTTCACTAACAGAATTTCCGCATTTTTTGGTATGGATGTGATTGTCTCATCACTGGTTCTGTGGGTATTTGTCTATTGGGAAGGTTCGCGTTTGAAGATGCAAAATTTGTGGATTTATATTGCAAGTAATTTGTTAGTTGGTGTTTCTTTGGGCTTGCCTTTGTTTCTCCTTATGCGACAACGCAAACTTGAAGAAACAACAGTAAACAACAAGATTCCCGACTTCTTGAAGAAGTCGGGAATCTAAGCCGATCTTAGTGTGTCAAGGAGTTTTTTGAAATGTTTCGTAAATGGCTTCGTAGAACCCCGCTGGCATTGCGGCAGGTGATGAAAGAAAAAACTCGTCTAGCAGTGGCAGTAGCAGGTATTGCCTTTGCAGATATGCTGATATTTGTGCAAATGGGCTTTCAAGATGCACTTTTTGACAGTGCGACACAGCCTCATCGCCTGCTAGAAGCAGATTTGGTGATGACTAATCCCCAACTTCAAACCCTGTTCTCTGTCAAAAGCTTTTCTCGTGAACGACTTTATCAAACGTTGAGTCATCAAGGCGTTGAGTCGGTGAGTTCTGTCTACATCAGTTTGGGACAGTGGAAAAATCCAGAAACTCGGATTAACCGCTCCATTTTGATTTGGGGAATTGAGCCAGACGCTCCTAGCTTGAATTTGCCAGAAGTGAAGCAAAATGCAACGCATCTTAAACTTTTAAATAGAGTATTGTTTGACCGTGCTGGACGTCCAGAGTACGGGGCTGTAGCCGACGGTGTGCAAAAGCACGGAACGCTGGAAGCAGAACTTAATAATCAGAACATTCAAGTCACTGGGCTGTTTACCATTGGTGCTTCATTTGCAGCTGATGGTAATGTGATTACGAGTGATTCAACGTTTCTGAAATTGTTTCCAGAACGTCAACCCAATCAAATAGAAGTCGGTTTAATTAAACTCAAACCTGGTTTCGATCCAACTCAAGTCCAAGCACAGCTTGCTAAAGAATTGTCACCAGATGTGCGAGTTTTAACACCAGAAGGTTTTGCGGCGGTGGAAAAATACTACTGGGAAAGCCAAGGGACGATTGGATTCATTTTCGGACTTGGTGTGATTGTAGGATTTATTGTGGGAATCGTGATTGTGTACCAGATTCTCTACAGTGATGTTTCCGACCATTTACCAGAATATGCCACGTTGAAGGCAATGGGCTATAGCGACGGCTATCTTCTCGGTGTCTTATTTCAAGAAGCATTGCTGTTGGCGGCGTTGGGGTATGTGCCTGGATTTTTGATTGCGATCGCACTCTACCAGTTGACATACACGGCAACACTGCTACCCATTGCCATGACGCTTGCCCGTGCAATTACTGTATTTATCATAACGATAGTGATGTGCAGCTTTTCTGGGGCAGTCGCGATGCGGAAGTTACAATCTGCCGACCCTGCAGATGTGTTTTAGTGAGTGATGACAGAAATTATGTTCAAGGTAGACATCAATGTCAAATGACTCGACAAATGCATTGAACAATGAAACTCGTGATGCGTGGAACAGTAACGCTTCTGTTTGGGACGCCCGCATGGGTGATGACGGGAACGACTTTCATCAAGTACTGATTCGTCCAGCGATCGAAAGGCTGCTGGAGGTAAAAACAGGCACTCGCATTTTGGACATAGGCTGTGGTAATGGGCTGACAACCCGCAGATTAGCCAGCTTGGGCGCACAGGTGGTAGGAATAGATTTTGCCGAAGAGATGATTGCCTCTGCCCGCAGGAGAACTCAACAGCATGAAACATCAATTGAGTATCACGTTCTAGATGCTACGGATGAGACAGCTTTACTTGGGCTGGGGGAACGTTCCTTTGATGCTGCTGTATCCGCGATGGCACTTATGGACATGGCAGAAATTGATCCCCTGCTACGGGCACTGACAAAGTTACTACAACCTGGAGGTTGCTTCGTCTTTGCCGTGATGCATCCTTGCTTCAACAACACATATGTCAGTATGGCTGCAGAAGTCAAGGATTGTGAAGGTCAGCTTGTGAGTGAATACTCAGTCAAAGTGTCTGGGTATCTACAACCCTCCACCACAAAAGGATTAGCACTTGAAAATCAACCAAAACCACATCTGTACTTTCATCGACCGTTGCACGTCCTATTAGGTGCAGCATTCCGTGCTGGGTTTGTGCTGGATGGCTTGGAAGAACCTGCTTTTCCATCTGACCATCCTTCTAACACTCGCTTTTACAGTTGGTCTAACTTTACCCAAATTCCACCTGCGCTTGTTGCCAGGTTGAGATTTTCTGATGAATAGACAAGATTGCGGAATGTGAGTTCCATCTGTGTCCATCTGTGTCCATCTGTGGTTAATTCTTCTTTTTTTTGGAATGAATGCAAGAAGTCTAATTGTTACGCAAATCCTAGGCAGTTAGTCAATAACATTCACATCGAGAACAAACTATGAAAAAAGTAACTTCTTCTCATAACTCAATTCACTTAGTCACAACTCAACCCGTCATCTCTGCCAGTAACCTCAATCATTACTTTGGTGAAGGTACGCTTCGCAAACAAGCCTTATTTGATATCAACCTAGATATTTACTCTGGTGAAATTGTGATTATGACTGGACCTTCAGGTTCAGGAAAAACAACTTTGTTGACTCTTATGGGAGGACTACGTTCTGCCCAAGAAGGAAGTTTAAAGATTTTAGGACAGGAAATCTGTCGTGCGAGTAAAAAGCAGCTGCGAGATATTCGCCGTCAAGTTGGCTATATTTTCCAAGCACATAACCTCATGACATTTTTGACAGCGAAAGAAAATGTCCGGATGTCGTTAGAGTTACATGACGAGTTTTTAGATCAGGACATGGATGCTCAAGCAGTTATGATGTTGGAGAGTGTTGGTTTGGGAAATCGTGCAGATTACTACCCAGAGAATTTATCAGGTGGACAAAAGCAACGGGTGGCGATCGCCCGCGCCCTGATTAGTCAACCAAAGATAGTCCTAGCAGACGAACCCACTGCTGCACTCGATAAAAAATCTGGGCGTGATGTTGTGGAATTGATGCAGAAGTTAGCGAAAGAACAAGGCTGTACAATTTTGCTGGTGACTCATGATAACCGTATTCTTGATATAGCCGATCGCATTGTGTATATGGAAGATGGTCGTCTCGTCAGCGATGGTGTAGATGCTGCTGCGAAGGTGGGTTAATGCGCTCATACGCCTCCCACGACTTGAAACTTGCGTCAAGAGGCGATAATGCCATTTCTGGCAAGCAAGTTGCTACACCTACACATCACGCGCTTTGAAAAAATTATAGATAGCAAGAGTAATAGCTAAAACTAGCGCTATATGAATTAAATTCCCCGCAATATGAAGTACCAACCCTAATACCCAAAAAGCAAACAGTAGAACGACAAGACCCCAAAGTATGCCCAACATAATTTTTGATTCCCGTTCCAACTAGAGGATTTCTACCAGAGTACTTTTAGTTGACCACAAAAAATAATTTAGACACAAATTTTTAACAACACTCGTCCCTGTTGTATCCAACGAGGCAATTAGAGCGAAAGTGCAACCCGATGATTTTAGTCATAGTCAGGTGGTAGCAGTTATGGATCGCCTGCGTGAGGTAGCGGGAGCAACACGGAGCTATTGCCACCCACTCTTAGCCATTGTTTACCACGGCTTTTGACAACAATTTCATGACTCTAATAGTATTCTAGGATGGCATATTGCTTTTTCAGCTTGAGTTCTTAAGGAGAATAAGTCATGACCATTTGGGTAAATGAACAAATTGATTCATCCGGCATGATTCATGCTTGTATTGCTTGCTGTAACGAGTCTCAAGCCAAAGATTGCCATCAGTCCTTTGAGCAAAATTTGACTGAAGAGCAAAAGGCATGGGGTTGGGTGGCGCGATTGCGGACGGTCAATTCTTGGGATGACGTTCCAGTCAATGCTTTAAAGCTGGATTAACAGTTATATTCGTTCCTTACGGTATCGGGAAAAAAAGAATTCTTTCCTTGCCAAATAGAACATATTTTATTTGTGGGGACGCAACTGTATTGTGCGTTCTTCTTAATTTTTCGTTTCTTTTACCGATTCCTATAGGGGCGCAAGCCACTGCGCCTCTACTGCCTTAGTTTCTATAGCGCAACTCAATTGAACAAAGTAATTATAAATCTCGTGTCCACCCCCCTCATTCCCCTTACAAGAGGGTGGAAGACAGAGGAAAAACTTTTATTTATTGTTGCATAAGTGGTTCATTATTTCTTTGGTGTACCTTACTCCGGGTTCTTACCGCTATATTGGCACAACCACAGCAGGTATATCAGAATATGAGCGAAGATAAGGTTAAAGAAATATTAAGAAAATAATATAATATTAGAAAAGCTTCAAATAAACTAATCTATTATGGAAAATAGATGTGTTTGTTGACTATTTAAGAGTTATCATCGGTACAAAAGATGAATTGAAAAAAAAACTTGTAAAAAAGAAAGAAAGTTGAGTGAACTATCCAACAGTTTACACTGCTCTTCCAGGCTCTCCCATCCATTTGGTTGGCAAAACGGGACAAGCTGTTCAAATTTCAATTCATTCTCCTAGTCAGTATATCTGTGCCAACCGCGAGCAGATATTACCAGATTGGAAAAAACAAGTTTCTTTGTGGGTCGTGATTGTTTTACAGCAATCAGGATATGAATTAGTGGAAAGTACCCCGGAAATTGAGACAGAAAAAGAACGGTTGCGGGAAAAGTTTATGAGATTTGGTTGTGATGTTGCCTTTAATCTGCGCGATCGCAACTATTTAACAGACGTGATCGACCCCCGCACAGGCTATCCTTTGCTTTCGCGTCCGGGGAAAATTTTGCACGACGACACTGCAGCGGTGAAAGCTTTACTGCGCTACCCAGTCATTCAAAACAAATGCCGCGTGCTCATCCATCCCAGTTGGGGAATGGCAGTTTATCCCGGCATTTTGATCTCACAAGCTCCCCCATTCTTGATCGAATGGGTGATCAGGAGCATAGCTCCCTTGCATGGTTGGAAAATGAAGACTGAAGACTGAAGAATAATAAAGGATGAAGACTTCATAATTTTTTGTACTCTTGATACCATTGCACAAAAGAATTTATACCTTGCTCAAGGGGAGTACTGGGCTTAAATCCAACATCACGCATCAGGTCATCTACATCAGCATAAGTTGCGGGAACATCTCCGGGTTGCATCGGTAATAGGTTTTTCACTGCTTTCTTGCCAAGCGCCTTTTCTAGCACCTCAATAAACGTCATCAATTCCACAGGATTATTGTTACCGATGTTGTAAAGTTTGTAACGGGCATTACTGTTCGCTGTGTTGGATTCAGGTGGTTTGAGCATCACCCGCAAGACGCCCTCAATGACATCGTCAATGTAGGTAAAATCTCGCTGCATTTTGCCGAAGTTGTAGACATCTATGGGCTTACCTTCTTCTATCGCTTTCACGAATTTGAAATACGCCATGTCGGGTCTTCCCCAAGGACCATAAACTGTAAAAAAGCGCAGCCCGGTTGTGGGAATTTGATAGAGATGACTATAAGTATGGGCAATCAATTCATTTGCTTTTTTGGTTGCAGCATACAGCGAAATCGGGTGGTCAACATGATCGCTGACGGCGAAGGGAACTTTGGTATTGACACCATAAACAGAACTTGAGGAAGCAAATACCAAGTGCTTGATTTGACTTTGTCGGCATCCTTCTAAGAGGTTAACAAAGCCTGTAACATTGCTATCTAAGTAAGCCCAAGGGTTTTGCAAAGAGTAGCGCACGCCTGCTTGGGCAGCAAGGTGAACGACATAGTCAAAGCTGTAGTCTTGAAAGAGTTGAGCAATCTCAAGGCGATCGCCGTCTGGGCGTCCCCCTTTGGGGCGATCGCTCAACTCTAAAAACTGAAACGTAAACCCAGGCTGCGGGTGAAGCTGCGCCAAACGAGCTTTTTTTAGGTTGACATCGTAATAGTCATTCAAATTATCAATCCCTATGACCTCGATTCCTTGTTGCAAAAGACGCTGTGCTAAGTGATAGCCAATAAATCCAGCAACACCAGTAACCAGTACCCTCATCGTTAACACCACTCAAAAGTCCATAATAGACATCATATTCATTCACCGAAGTAGGGGTGTGCTGTTTGTCGAAGGATCATCAATAACGCTATACCAAATAAATGAATACCAAGTTGCGTTCCTACATCTTACCCTCCCTCCCTCTTACCCTCTCTCCCTCTTACCCTCCCTTTCTCCTATAAACTAACCCTTACGAGGTCGTCGCAACTTCTTAGAACGAATAGGTCCTAAAACTTGGTTGAGTGCGCGCAGCTGTTCGGCTGTCCCCATAGCGATCAGAACATCTCCCGGCATAAAGACCGTTTCAGCTGTAGGACCACCGATGAGTTCACCATTGGCGCGGCGAATTGCCAAAAGCAGGGCACCTGTTTGCGCTCGTAATTGTGCCTCTTCTAAAGTTTGACCAATAAAAGGACAAACACCAGGAGCTAGCAAAAATTCTTCCATGTACAACTGTCGGTCCGTACCAGAGATGATCCCGTCTACAAAGTCCATGACTTCGGGTCTGAGGGCTGCTGCCGCCATACGTTTTCCGCCAGTGATGTAGGGAGAAATGACGGCATCTGCGCCGGCACGTTGTAATTTTTGTAAAGCTTCCTCTGTGCTGGCGCGGGCGATCGCCCTAATCTTTGAATTCAATGTTTTCGCTGATAAAACTACGTATAAATTT
Organism: Scytonema sp. HK-05; assembly: GCF_963872035.1. Classification (NCBI taxonomy): domain Bacteria; kingdom Bacillati; phylum Cyanobacteriota; class Cyanophyceae; order Nostocales; family Scytonemataceae; genus Scytonema; species Scytonema sp. HK-05. The sequence continues at coordinate 25,210 of NZ_CAWMYC010000127.1, read as the reverse complement.
TCAGCATCTGAAGGAAGTGCCGCAACGATACAAATTGCCCGTTCAATACCAACTTTAAACAATGTTTCATCCAGAGTCGCGTCTCCTTGGCATACAACGTAACCTTGAGCTTGGGCGATTTGTACAGATTCTAAACGCGAGTCAATAATGACAAAAGGAACGCCTTCTGCCCGAAATTCTATGGCAATTTGGCGACCTGTCCGGCTAAATCCACAGATGATATAATGTTCTACTAAGGATTCCATTAAACGCCTCTGTTGTCGTATTATAATTCCGTGTTGGAAGTAACCTTGAATGACAGCTTCTGTGAATCTGTTCACAATGTAACCAATACTGATAACTCCCATCAAAATTAAGGCGATGGTAAATAATCTTCCTCTCGGTCCTAGCGGTTGGGTTTCACCGTAGCCAACAGTCGCCAACGTGATGACAGTCATGTAAGCTGCGTCCTCCCAAGACCAATGCTCCACAAATCGATACCACAAAGTGCCAATCAGGAAGACACCAGCAAGGGCGATAATCCCCGCCTTTAACTCTTGCTGGATACGTTGATATTTTTGCTCAAGTGTTGAGTACACAGTTTTTTCCCATCACCACTCGTTTGAGAATATCTGAGTGCTAGCTTAATATGAAGTTTGTAAGAAGATTTTTTTCCAGATTCTCATAGAAACCAGCAACCAACGATAAGATGACAAGTTTTTAGGAGTTAAGTCAGTAGTGAGCATACAAACTCTGGTTGAACAAGCGACGATAGCGTCTAGCCCCTTTGACACAGATAGTTTCAATCAAGCTGTCATGTCCACCTACGCACGGTTTCCTATAGCCCTAGAACGGGGCGCTGGATGCCGTGTTTGGGATACACAGGGGCGAGAATATCTCGACTTTGTGGCTGGGATTGCCACTTGCACTCTCGGACACGCCCACCCTGCTTTGGTGGAAGCAGTGACACGGCAAATACAGAAGCTACACCACGTTTCTAATTTGTACTACATCCCTGAGCAGGGAGAGTTGGCAAAGTGGATAGTGCAACATTCCTGTGCTGAACGCGTATTCTTCTGCAACTCCGGGGCAGAAGCTAATGAAGCCGCAATTAAACTGGTGCGAAAATACGCACACACAGTACTACAAATTGAAAAACCAATCATTTTAACGGCACGCGACAGTTTCCACGGAAGGACTTTGGCAACAATTACCGCCACAGCTCAACCGAAGTATCAAAAGAACTTTGAACCTTTGATGCCTGGTTTCCACTATGTGCCTTACAATGATATTGGTGCGGTGGAAGCAGCGATCAGCGAACTGGATGAAGGCGATTACCGCGTGGCAGCAATTTTGATAGAACCATTGCAGGGCGAAGGCGGCGTACGACCAGGGGATCTTGCCTACTTCCAAAAGTTACGGCAGATTTGCAATGAAACTGGCGTTTTACTCATTTTCGATGAAGTGCAAGTCGGTATGGGACGCAGCGGCAAGTTATGGGGTTACGAGTGTCTTGGCGTTGAACCGGATATCTTCACCAGCGCCAAAGGCTTGGGCGGTGGTATCCCCATCGGGGCAATGATGTGCAAATCATTCTGCGATGTTTTCCAACCAGGAGAGCACGCTAGCACTTTTGGCGGAAATCCTTTTGCCTGTGGAGTTGCTCTCACCGTTTGCCAAACTTTGGAACGGGAGAACATTTTGCAAAATGTACAGGATCGGGGTGAACAGTTGCGAGATGGTTTGCGGGCGATCGCCGCAAAATACCCCAATCACATCACCGAAGTACGCGGTTGGGGTTTGATCAATGGTTTGGTGTTGAACCCAGATACCCAGTTAACAGCGGCGGACGTTGTCAAAGCGGGGATAGATGAGGGTTTATTGCTCGTTCCAGCAGGTCCCAAAGTCGTACGGTTTGTGCCACCCTTAATTGTGACACAGGCAGAAGTAGAGCAAGCGTTACAAGCTGTTGACAAAGCAATGGCGGCTGTGACAAAAGAGTGAAGATAAAAGAATGAAGAGAGAAGAATTTATTCTTTCTTTTTTCTTCTATCTTCATTCTTTTCTCTTTTTCCCCTATCAAAACATAATGGGAGCGCGAGAACCCCTGTGTTTTTAACCCTTGTCATTACCAACATCTTTGTAGTGACTGGGTGGCAAAATCAGCCCCCCAGCACATATCTTGTAATCGCATCCAACCTCGCCATAAAGTTTGCCAACCAGGAAGGGCATCTGCTTTGCGTGCTAAAAAACCACCAAGACGAGCGATCGCCACCCAAAACTCGGCAAGGGTGAGTTCAGGGGAAGACAAGCGCAAGCGGGCGACGAGAACTTGTAACATGGCTTTTGGCACAAAAAAAGAAGCTTTGGCATGATAGATGAGTGCGGCTTAGGGAACGTAGCTGTAGCAATCGCACTTAGGCAATCGCAAAAAAGCCAAGTAATGTCACCAAAGAAGTAGCTTGTTCGAGTTGACGCTTTTCCAGAGCGCAACCAGTTTTAAGACACTTGTGATATTCCTCAATTAACCAACGTGTGCTGTACCAATCGAGTTGTATCAAGGCGTCACAAGCATCAGTCACAGGCACGGTAGTAAACAGAATCCATTCCAAATCGCCATCAGGTTCCCAACAACGAATCCACCAACCTGGAATGGGCTGAAGATTCGCTCACAACCAGTTGCAGGTGGTTGAATCGTTAGTGATGACCAAGCAACCTGTAGGTACACATCACGTTTGGGTTCACCGTTACGACCACGCAGTGCAATTGTCTTTGCTGCCATTGGTTCTAAACAACGAGCAAAGGCTTTAAGATGTCCTTTAGTGCCATCTGGTTGCGTAATTACACGGTTTTGAGTGATGCGTAGCAAACACTGCCAGTTTTTGGCGCGAGATCGTCGAAGATAAGACGAAAATACTACCTCTATCTCCCACGCTCACCCACTGCGAACCCGTTTCTGGTGCAGGTGCGCAGCCAATAGATTCAACCATCTCTGCCCAAATCTCGCCTTCACTATCAGTTCTCAACAGTTCTGGGACAACCTCAGCTTTATCATTGTTGTCAAATCCACGCAACCACGGCATTTGTCCTGCTAGTCCCAAAATTAGAGGGTTTGCTGGTGTCGGTACAATTGCAAGACAACTATGTAGCATGATTCCTTTTCCCTTACCATCACCAATGTGTCCTAACCCTTGAACCTGTTTTTGGTGTGTGTAATCAAGTTCGGTTGTATCCTGAACAAACAGTACAACCTTGCCTTGGTGATTCTCAGCCGTTGTTGTCGTCAAGTTAATATGTGGTTCGAGCAAGGCGGCGTGAGTCACATCTTCAGTTGCAAACAATCGATACGCCGCTCTAATTTCATTCCAACCCTGCATGATATCCGGTAGACTCGCTTGCGGATTTTCTGCCATTGCTGCGCCGATGGCGTTCGCGAAGCGTGTGCGAAGCACTCTCGCTCGTTTTGTACGTCGGCTATCTCCCAACTGCGCTGCTCCCCACTGCGCCTGTGCCCAACTCCGGACATCTGTAAAGTTTTCCAACATCATTGTCTCATATAGAACTCCCCCACTACCACTTTAAAAAATGTTGGTAATGACAAGGGCTTTAGACCCAGTTTTTTGGTAAAAAGATTTTTTCCGAGACGCATAGCGCGAGGAAAAAAGGCGTCCTTGTTTCAAGCCCCCAATTTCGGTTATAGGGATTTCAATTTTGAATTGGTATAAAGTCCAGAACAACACTAGCAGGGGAAAAAGCAGCTTGTTCCACTTCTGCAAAATAGTTTTGGGGATTGCGGTCACGAGGTCCCGGCGAGCGAAAAACAGCACGAGCGTATTTACCACGCGTAAACGAGGGGGCTTGACGATCAACACCTCAGCTTTGCTGTTTTTCTCTTCGCAAGACGGCGTCAAGAACGAGCCGACCGATGGGAATCAGAGGATAGGCATGTTGGCTCACCCGGCGGCTCCCGGAGAATGTCGGGAGCATCGACGGTTTTCATGCCGTATTTCTTGAAGAGTTCCTGCACCTTATGTGAGTTCATCTCTGGCAGATTTAAAGGTGGCAGAGTACGTGTTGTGGCGGGCACTCCCAGTTCCATCACCACCTGCTCAAATCCTGCCGGCTCGTAGAAGTTGAGAACACGCGCTGTTTCAGTGTCAACGCGGAAGCTGTGTACCGTATTACGCGGAATCGAAACAAACGCTCCCGTCGATGCCTTTATGGTCTGCTCTCCAACAACGAAGGTAGCTTCTCCTTCTATTATGTAGAACGCCTCGTCCTGCCACTCGTGTATGTGGGGCGGAGCACCCGAGCCTTTTGGGCAAAGTTCCTCCATTAACGAATACTGTCCTGCTGTCTGGTCGCCAGTGGCGAGCATGAACCAGAGGATATCTACGTGCCAGAAGGCAGGCGCGTCGGTAGAACTTACAAAATAAGGTTTCGCTTTGTTACTGTTGTGCATATCATTCTCCACGAATAACCTTCTTCACTACACTCGACACATATAAGTAGGTCAGTGCTATTAAACAAATGAATATAAACTTTTTTGACCTCTCCCTGCGGCTAAAGCCGCAGGGATTCTAAACTCTTGCTACGAGGGAGCATCTATTGCCATCCCTCTGGGCTTTTTAGTTTTGGTTTCCCAGATACGAAATCTGGTAGCAAGGGTCAAAACTTGCCTACAGACCAAGACTCCGGCTTAAACCTAATTGTGTCTCTACTTTCTTGAGAATATTTGCTGCACCGTTCAAATCAGCGTTGATAAGTTTTCCTGTACCAGTGCGGTACATCCCGCGTTTAACTCGTTTTCCGCTCTTGTTCCACCCTTCAGGTTTTGCGCCGAAAGTAGGCAGAAAATCACCATCTAGAAAAGACGATTTGCTAGTGTAGGATTCTTCAGTTTCAACAAATTTGATACCGTAGTACTCGCACAATTGCTTTACTCGTTCTTTGAGTTTTGCTGTTGGTATCTGTACAAAAGATTGAGTTGTTCTACCAAGTTGTGCTTCTTGTCGTTGTCCTTGGTTCCACCCAAAAACAACTACACCAATCTGATGTTCAATACAGTGGTCAACAAGCTAAGGTTTAGTAAAGGTTAAGGGTTTTGGGTAAGCTTTTCTTACCAGCCCTAAGGGCTGGCTTTTCTTACCCTTACCCTGACTCTTCCTATGCCATTCCACCGGTGATATGAATCACTTGCCCGGTAATCCATCCACCTTCGTCAGAAGCAAGGAAAGCAACTACATTGGCGATATCTTCCGGCGTTCCAACTCGTCCTAAAGGCGAAAACTTCTTCATTTGTTGATCAACGGACAATTTTGAATCTGGATCGCGATAGAGAGCCGCGTTCTGTTCGTACATATCGGTTTTGGTTGCTCCCGGCGCGATCGCGTTGACTGTGATTCCGCGTGGACCAAGGTCAACTGCTAAATTGCGAGCAAATGCTTCGATTGCGCCCTTGCTACCGCCGTAAACAGAATGATTAACAAAACCCTTGCTTGCACTTATGGACGAAGTGCAGATCAGTCGTCCACCATTTTTCATCTGCTTGGCTGCTTTCTGCATAGCAAAAAACTGTCCTCGTGTGTTAACAGCAAAAGTTTTGTCAAATTCCTCTTGTGTGACCTCTTCAAATGGTCCAAAATGTTCGATACCCGCATTGCTGACAAGAATGTCCAGTTTGCCGTACTTCTCGACAGTTAGTGCAACTAATTGCTCGCTTTGGGCTACATCGCTCATATCAGCCTTAATTGCGATCGCTTCGCCGTTCTGTTTCTTGATTTCGTTGACAACTTCTTCTGCTTTACCAAGGCTACTGCTGTAATTGACGACTACTTGAGCGCCTTCAAGCGCCAACTTCATGGCGATACTTCTTCCAATACCACGGCTCGACCCAGTAACAATAGCTACTTTTCCTTCCAGTCTTTTCACTTTGAACTTCTCCTAAAGCTGTATCCGCAAATTGGCTGTAAATATTCCCAAATTTTTTCCCAGATGTCCGCTTTCTGCCATCGGTAAAAGCGACTTGATACTGTCTTCCAAGAGCCAAACTCTTGGGCCAAATCTCGCCACGATGCATCTGTACGTAAAATCCATAAGATTCCGTTAATGACTTGATGGTGGTCATTATTTGGGCGTCCTGTTCTTGGTTTCTGTAGAGCGAGTAGCAATAACAACTTCTCCCACTGCTGGTCGGTCAAAATATCTCTACTCACAACTTGCACCAAGAAAAATTGATGGCTTTTAGTCACTCAGTACTAAACCAAAAATCCTTTCTGACCGCGATAAAAGCCAATATAAATCATGTAGCGATTAGAGTGCAGATTTTTATATTGTACGGATATATACGGTTAGGTGCAAGATATGAGCCTCTGACTAGCCGCGAAAATCGCCGCTAGCAACTTTTGAAAGATGCACCTGCATTCTTCACTTTCTTCTCGCCTTGCTCTGTAAGCGTTATAAAATCTGCATCTTAGGAGTCTAGCCATATTGAAGAGATTATCGTTCATATGCAGGCATACCTTAAATAGGCACGAAAGATATAACTATTTTCATAGTTTATAAACTTTATAACTAGTAAACATTAACAAGTTAAGGAAGAACTTAAGGATTTGAATAAAACAGAAAATATCTACCCGAGTAATCTTAGAGCAAATTGCTGACTCAGAGCCAAAGTACTATACCAGGACTTACGCAACTGGCACACAGCAAGATCGACTACCCTTGCAATACGTGGAGTGCGATGCCGAAGGCAACGGCTTAAGCCGTATCGGCTGCACAAGAAAAAGTGGTAAGTAGGTGCAGGTAAATCAACTAAACATAACTGTATGCTGATATAGCTATTGAAGAGAAATATGTGCTAAGAATCAGCTCGTTGGTAAGTAATGATGATGATTATAAAGATGCCAACAGCAGTTGCGATCGCCAACTACAATATATGATAGTAAAATCTTGTCCAAAGTCTTAACTAAAAAGCTTTTAAGGGTGAAGGGGTGAAGCACTATACGCCCTTCACCCCCCTCTTATTTGATGAGCATTATAGATAATATGTATATTTAAAATAGATTGTCTTTGTTGTTCTCAAATCAAATAGATTTCCGTCAATAATAAACAGAACTTAATAGATAGCTTCATAGAAATATTTTCGTTCCAAACACAGACTGAGGCTATGATGTACTAAATAGGTTTATAATTATAACTCCCTACTAGTGAATTGAATATTGAATCTAACTAACTTCGTAACATTATCAGGTACTGATTTTATGAAAGCGGAATCTTTGGGAGGCATAACCGTTTTTTCGACCTCGTTCTTCCACAGCTGCAATCACTGCCATTGCCAACTCATATTCATCTTCAAACATACGTCCAGCTATTTCATGTTCTTTGATTTGATGCCACTCATTCTCAATCCGATTCCACTCACAACAGTATTCTGGTAAATAGAATAAGAAAAGATGCTGCTGCTCCCACTGTTGAGTTTTTGCTTAAACAGCAGTACTTTTATGAATTGAGTAATTGTCTAGAACAATAACTGTGTCTTGTTGTGTCATATGCCACCATGTATGGGCGCTCTTAGCTTGTGACTCCATGATTTTTATAAAACTAGCGCTACTAATTCCCTTGACTGCCAAACCATACTCAAAACTGACTCCCGGCTGAAACACTCCTAAAATACTGATTCTTCTAGGACGGCGTTTTCTTTGAAATAAACATTTTTGTACTCCCTTTTTTGCCCAAGTTTAACTAACACTTGATCAACCACTAAAGCCGGATTCATCTAAATATTTAATTCGCATTTTTCCACAAGCGGCTAGCACTGTGCTATATCAAAGTCTGCTTGTTTATAATTCTTTCTTGTTTGATTTTGTTTGTTTTTGTTACTAGTACACTATGGCGTAAATAGAGCAACCCTTCGGGTTCACCAGTCGCCTAGGTCGGGAAACCCTCCTGCATAGCGCTGGATCACCATTTAAAATCCCCAAAAAGCCGATTCCATAATACTTTTGAATGCGTGAATGCGTGAATGCGTGACTTCCGCCTTGCGGTACTAGCTCTTGTCCGTTTCCAGATATACTTTCGCTTTTTGAGAATTTCTCGAATTTGATGTTCACTCAAATTCACCTGTCGATGCTTTTTTAGAAGTTCCCTCAGCTGACGACTGCTGTAGGTACGTTGCTCAGTTAAAAGTTTTTCTTCTAAATACTCTATGTCTTGGCTTTGCCATCGGCAACGTCTCCCTCGACGCGAAGCACCCCACAAACTATCGAATCCGCCTCTATACCATCGATGTCAAAGTGTACGCACAGTCTGAGGATTCCATTTTAAGTATTCTGCTATTTGTCTCACTGTCCATGAGCGTGCTGATAACCGTAGTGCTGTAGCACGGCAACGAGTTCTTGGCGATATATCGTTTGCTTGCGATACTAATCGTAGAAGTTCATCTTGTTGAGGTGTCAAGTCAACTTTTAAGGGCGCTGGCATGATTTTACAAAGTAACAACATCTGCAACTCAACCTAATTATCCCAAAACTTGAAACTCTCAAAACAATTACAGTTAGCTCTGCTTAGAACTTAAATATAATGATCATCATATAGGAAGGTGAAGGGCGTATCGTGCTTCACCCCTTCACCCTTAAAAGCTTTTTAGTTAAGACTTTAGACAAGATTTTACTGTCATATATTGTAGTTGGCGATCGCAACTGCCGCTCTTCATCTTTATAATCATCATCATTACTTACCAACGAGCTGATTCTTAGCACACGTTTCTCTTAAATAACTATATCAGCATACAGTTATTTTTAGTTTATTTACCTGCACCTACTTAAAGGACGACGCATTTATCTACACAAAACGCAAGGGCCCTCGCCCTTCGGGTTCGCAGTCCTCTGGGCGTGGGAGACCCGCCTGCTTTCTCTGTCTCACCAAATCAAGCAGGATTTTTAGGATAATTGAGAATTTATTCTAAAAATCCTGCTTGATTTGGCTGCCTCCACGAGTATTCGTGCAGCGCAGAACGATTAATCGTAATAGGGCCCTTGCGTTTTGTGCAGGTTTTTCCCTCGACTGGCAAAACAGGTCGTGCGATTGCGATTCGGGGCACTGCGCAACAGTGCAATCGCCTGCGTAAAATCCGTACACCTCTACCTCCCTTATTTCCTGTTGCCTGTTGCCTGTTGCCTACCTCTACGAGTCAATTCACAAATCAAACCGGATTCCTATAGCATTACAATGTTCTTGCGCAATTGAGAATACACGCTGTTTCCGCGGTTGGGTAAAACTATTTTTCAGAAAACTTTATCAACAGCCTTAAGTTCAACATTAACGTGTGGATCTTCGCTGGTAAAGACAGGTTTGAAGCGAAATAATACTAATGATAGTATTTCTCTTCTTTAATGCCGCATACCTCAGTAAAAGGCAAAGGCGAAAAGTTAACTTTTTATTCTCTTTTTGCCTTTACCTTATTTCTCAATTCCCCTTCTCTTGTTCTCTGCTCCTTAGCCTACAGGAGAAAATAACAGTACTCATCCCACGACTTGATGAACGCAAGGCTTTACGCCCCTAAGCAAGTATCTGTCGCATTGTTTGTCAAAATTAGTATAACTTTTGCAATCAGATGGGGCATCGTTTTCACATCTCCACAGGATGTTGCCCGTAAAATGGTAATGCTTCTGACCAGTTAGGACGCTGCCCTCGTTGCCAGTCTAAATATGCTAGTTGCAACACGCTTGTCACTGTCGCTGCTAATCCAGATTGGGCTTCAATGAGTTGATAATCGGTATTGCAGGTTGCTAATTTGTCCTGCCATGCTTCTGGTGTCATCACAGTATCTGGTACTAAAACCTTAAGTTCAGAAGCATCTGGGGTGGGTTGATAAATAGCCCCGAAAACTTGACCTCGTTGGGCGGGCATTTGTACGGCTATGACCTGATCCCCCCCTTTATAAGGGGGGTTAGGGGGGATTTGTGACCATACCACAGCTGCCAAAGTAGAAATGGCAAATACAGGAATGCCTAGCTGTTGCCCCAAAGTGCGGGCGGTAACAACCCCAATGCGAGTTCCAGTAAAACCTCCTGGTCCCTTTGCTACAGCAATGAATGCCAAGTCTGCCCAAGTTTGCGGTTTAATAAATTCAACTAAATATTGATGCAAATGACTGGATAAATCACGATCTAAATCCCAAACTTTAGAACGGGTTTCGCCAGCAAAGTTATTGATTGCCAAACCCAATTCACGAGTCGTGGTGTGCAGCCCTAGTCCGTATTGCGTTGGTTGGAGATGTTCCAGTTGGGTGGTCAAAGCTAATTCAAATATAAGTATTTGCTAACAATTAAAAACCTTTTTATAAGTATTAACTCATTTTTCGCTCATTTTGATCTGAGTTTTCATGCATATTTACCGAAAAAATGGGTTTAAAGCCCCGTCCTTCGTTTGACGGCTTTCTCTATGATAGAATATTTTGCGTAGGGTTTTTCCACGTAAAATACTAGTTGTAGAGTTTAAGGCTAAAGGAAAAACAACTCAATACTCTGCCATCGATGAGGCGATTAGGACGGTTCAATTTGTCCGCAACCAGGCTATCCGCTACTGGATGGATAACCGAGGCGTAGGACAGAAAGAGTTGTATCGCCTTAGCAAGACGTTGAGAGCGGAGTTTCCTTTTGCTAAAACCTTAAACTCCAGTGCTTGCCAAGCGGCTATCGAAAGAGCCTATAGCTCAATAGCAAGGGTACACGATAACTGGAAAAAGTCTATTCCAGGAAAGAAAGGCTATCCACAATTTAAGAAGAATTGCCGCTCAGTTGAGTACAAAACTTCAGGGTGGAAACTTTCGATAGATAGGAAGCAGATTACTTTCACGGATAAAAATGGAATTGGTAAGCTTAAACTCAAAGGGACGTGGGATCTAAACTTTTACCAAATAGAGCAGATAAAACGAGTAAGGTTGGTACGTCGTGCCGATGGCTACTACGTTCAGTTTTTGGTTGATGCCGAAAACAAAATAGATACGAAGCCAACAGGCAAGACTATTGGATTAGATGTAGGAATCAAGGAATTCTACACTGATAGCAATGGTCATACCGAACCGAATCCTAAGTTTTATCGAACTGGCGAAAAACGCTTGAAGTTTAGACAACGCCGCGTTTCTCGTAAGAAAAAAGGCTCTACCAACCGCAAGAAAGCCATTAATAGATTAGGGCGAGTACACCTCAAAATAAGTAGGCAGCGTGAAGAACATGCCAAGAGAGTGGCACGTTGCGTAATCCAATCTAACGATTTGGTTGCCTACGAAGATTTGAGGATTAAGAACTTAGTCAAGAATCACTGTCTCGCCAAATCGATTAATGATGCAGGTTGGTATCAATTTAGAAAATGGCTGGAGTATTTCGGAGTTAAGTTCGGCAGAATAACTGTAACAGTCAATCCTGCCTACACTTCCCAACAATGCTCTAATTGCGGCACTCTAATCCAAAAGTCTTTGTCAACAAGAACCCATGTTTGTAAATGTGGATTTGTGTTAGACAGAGACTGGAATGCAGCCATTAATATTCTGAAGTCAGCCTTAAGTACCACAGGGCATGTGGGAACTTGGGTCAAAGACCGGAACGCTTCGGGAGATTCGACCTCTACTCAGGTTGGAGCAATCCTGCCTGAGCAAGTTGGGTCTGTGAACGAAGAATCTCCGCCCTAGAAGGGCGGAGAGTGTCAAAAGGCAAACAACCTGAACCAAATGGCACGCTTGTTAAGGTGGAAACTTTAATCAGCAAGACTTACCTGAACTTTACCTAAACTTTTCCAGAGCTTAGCTGTATCGACTATAACCAGTTGATGGCAAAAACTGAGATCAGAACGAATGGAGTGAAGTTTATCTGAGATGCCCTGTTTGAAAACCAAGACAAGTTGAGTGGATCTCTCTATGTCACAACTGCTAAAGCCCTGAATTTGGATCTCAAGCGGTTTAACCAGGACTGTCATAGCAGTGCTGCGAGTGCGGTAATTGAGAAAGATGTTAAATTGACGCAATAGATTGGAGTTGATGGTACTCCTATGCTTGCAATGAATGGAGAGCCAATAAGCCCATCTGTTCAACTTGCTGAACTCAAAGCACTTCTGACTCGTTTGAGGAAGTCATAAAGTTGTCGTTAGAACTTCTTTGCGCATTGATTCAAACATAAAAATAATCACGACTACCACACTAAACAGCAGTAGCCGCGTTTAACACACACAACACAACTCATTATCAAGTTGGCACCAACTCACCAGGACGTAACTTCGACCACTTACCCATTTCGCGCTTAAAGCTGAGACATCCTACAACATCCCATTCCATTTCAATGACATCATCGCGTGTGCGGATGTTGACATTGATGGAGGGTTCATTCGGCTCAAAATTTGGCGTTTCGGTCAAGTGAGGTTGTTGGTGCTGCGTTTCTACCGCATGGTAGGTAATACAGCGGTCTACATAGTGGCAATTGACACAAACACACATAATTCAACCAACTCCGGGGATCTTTATTGATAATCTAGCTTAAGCCCCATTGTTATTCACTAGTCGCTGGGTTTATTTTTATTACGATGGACTGTTCAGTTCCTTCTATGCTTTCCCCAGAAAATTGGCCTTTTAGTTTGGAATTATTGCCACAACCTACTTACATGGTGGGTGGTGCTGTGCGGGATGCGATTTTGGGAAGGACTCGCGAATATTTGGATCTGGATTTTGTTCTACCATCTGATGCGGTGGAAGTCGCCCGTAAAATAGCGACACATTACAAAGCTGGTTTTGTGTTATTAGATCCACAACGACAAATTGCTCGTGTTGTGTTTCCCCACGCTACAGCAGATTTTGCACAAGCTGAAGGCAATAGCTTAGAAACAGACTTGCATAGGCGGGATTTCACAGTAAATGCTATAGCATACAATCCCCACACTCAAGAAATCATTGACCCTCTGCAAGGCTCTATTGATTTGCAACAGCGTCTTTTGCGAATGATATCACCTGCGAACTTGGAAGACGACCCCTTGCGGTTGATGCGGGCATATCGCCAAGCTGCCCAACTCGGTTTTACAATTGAGCCAGATACTCAGGCAGTAATTCGCTCTTTGGCATCACACATCACAAAAGTTGCCCCCGAAAGAGTGCGGGTAGAATTAGGCTATATGCTGGCAAATGCTCAAGGAAGTCCCTGGATTGCAAGTGCTTGGGAAGATGGTTTACTTACTCCTTTCTTTAAATCCGCCACAAAAGAAAGTGTGACTTCATTGGCGGTGGTTGACAAAGCAGGTTCTCAACTTGCCGAAATTTGGCCACAACTTGGGGTGGAACTTGCCAAATATGTACGCGATACCGTCAAAACAACTTGGTTGGGAATAGCTAAACTTGCAAGTCTAGTCAACCCGGAACCAGAAACAGCCGAAATAGAGTTGGTGGAACTCACCTATAGTCGTGCAGAAATAAAAGCGGTAACTACCGTCTTAAGGCTGTTACCGCAACTTAAAGCACCCCTGATGTCCTTGCGAGAAGAATATTTCTTATTCCAAGAAGCGGGACTTGTGTTTCCAGCGATCGCCACTTTAGCAGTCGCACACACCATATCCGTAGACGCCATGTCTGACGACAACGCCTTAAATATGTACGCACCCTTAATTACCCGCTACTTTAACCCTGATGATCTGGTTGCTCATCCCACAGTATTACTTAGTGGGAAAGATCTTATGTTAGCACTGAAAATTCCTGCTTCGCCACTCGTCGGTCAACTTCTTACAGAAATTGCCGTGGCACAGATTGAGGGGAAGGTTTCCACGGCAGAACAAGCGATAGAGTTTGCATCTGGGTTGTTAGGGATTAGCGATTAGGGAATTCCCACTCAAGAGTCAACAGTCCCCTTCACGATTTCTGAATTTAAAAAAATTTCATCTAGCGATACAGCGGTGATTTATCTATTCCTCCAACTTGATTCAGAGGCCAAAAGCGAATAACAGCACGTCCGATAATGTTCTCGCGGGGAACAACACCCCAGCACCGACTATCATAGCTACTGTTACGGTTATCTCCTAATACTAAGTATGAATTGGCTGGTATGGTGACCGGTTGCGATAGGAAAGGTGGTTGCTGACCTGATGTGCAAACATCGATGGCTGTACGCTGTCCAGTTGCTAAGTACTTTTCTGGCAGGGCTTTGTTATCGATATAAACTTTGCCATTCCTAAGTTCTACCTTTTCTCCTGGTAAGCCAATGACACGCTTAATAAAGGCATCTTGGTATTGTTCTTTTTGTAGCTCTTGTGTAGGGGAAAATACTACAATATCGCCTCGCTCTGGGTTAGAAAATTTATAACTTAATTTATCGACAATAATTTTGTCTGCCTCCCACTGGTTTGGAGTACCGTGTAGGGTTGGTTCCATCGAACCAGAGGGAATCCAACGCGCTTCAGCAACAAAGGTGCGAATTCCCAGGGCTAGGACGATGCTTAATACAACCGTCCTACTGAGTTCTGCAAGCCAAGAAGAATTATTAGGTTGTGGGTGGCTAGAGTTATTATCAGACACTTGATTTTGCATGAAATTACAAAAGTAATGGCAATAGAAGCAGGTGATTCACTTGCTCAAGCAGAGATCGTGTATTTGTTTATCTTAACTTTACAAATTAGCTCTTGAGGTTATGTACTCATCTTCACAAGGTTCTCCGTTAATTAAGAAGAATAAACTTTTTGTAATAAACAAGACAAATCTTCAGGGAAGAGTTCAACTAAGTTTAACCTATAAGCATAGTTATGTGTTAAGCTCAACTCTTGTTTTAACGCAGTTGACCGCATGTCATCTCCTAGGAGTTTGCTGATTCGTCGCGCTCGCATAATATTACCCAATGGTGAATCGTTTGTTGGGGATGTGCTGACGCGTGATCGCACGATAGTCGAAGTTGCACCAGAAATTTCTCCTGCAACGTCAACCATAGAAATTGACGCAGAAGGGTTAACTTTGTTGCCAGGAGTCATTGATCCACAAGTCCACTTCCGGGAACCAGGACTGGAACACAAGGAAGATTTATTTACCGCTAGTTGCGCTTGTGCCAAAGGGGGAGTCACCTCATTTTTGGAAATGCCGAACACACGCCCCATAACCAGCACCCAGGAAGCTCTTGATGACAAGCTACAACGAGCTTCGCAAAAGTGCTTGGTTAATTATGGCTTTTTTATCGGGGCAACGGCAGAAAATTTGCCGGATTTAGTTCAGGCAAAGCCAACTTGTGGGATCAAAATTTTCATGGGTTCAATGCATGGACAGTTGCTGGTTGACCAAGATGCTGCCTTGGAAGCTATATTTTCTGAAGGCGAGCGTTTGATTGCCGTTCATGCTGAAGACCAAGCTAGAATCAAGGAACGCCGCAAGGAATTCGCTGGAATTCATGATCCTGCAGTTCATTCCCAAATTCAAGATAATCAGGCAGCGCTCCTGGCAACTCAGCAAGCATTAAGACTTTCTAAAAAATACCAACGTCGTTTGCATATTCTGCATATGTCAACAGCAGAAGAAGCAGACTTACTGCGTCATGATAAACCAAGTTGGGTCACAGCAGAGGTGACGCCCCAGCATTTACTTCTCAATACCAGTGCGTATGCAAAGATTGGCACCTTGGCGCAGATGAATCCACCTTTGCGATCGCCCCACGATAACGAAGTCCTTTGGCAAGCTTTGCGTGATGGGGTGATTGACTTCATTGCCACAGATCACGCACCGCATACTTTGGAAGAAAAAGCTCAAGAGTACCCAAACACTCCCTCCGGGATGCCTGGTGTAGAAACTTCCCTACCTCTGATGTTGACAGCTGCAATGCAGGGAAAATGTACTGTTGCTCAAGTGACTCACTGGATGTCACAAGCCGTAGCTCAGGGATATGGTATTCCAAATAAGGGGGCGATCGCTCCTGGCTATGATGCCGATTTAGTGCTTGTAGATTTGAATACCTATCGCCCTGTGTTACGCGAGGAATTGTTGACCAAATGTGGTTGGAGTCCTTTTGAAGGCTGGAACCTCACTGGATGGCCTGTGACCACTATAGTAGGCGGTCAGATTGTGTATGAAAAAGGAAAAGTACATACACAAGTACGGGGTCAAGCCTTAACTTTTCGTCATTAGTCAAGCCACTGAGCTTCGCTTGGTGCAGTCAACAATCCAGAATAGGGACATAGGGCGTAGCCGCTACACCTAAAATCACGCGGGAGCGAGGTCACGCCCCGAAGTATGAGGTCAAGGAATTAAAGGAATTGACCTCATACGTCATTTATATCGGGGTGGAAATGCGACGCGGCGTTATTTTTAGCCGTCATGATTTCTTGCCCAAACCTCAATTAACTCACTGAAACTGGTATTTTGTCGTATTGTTTTTTCAACGTCTTCTGGAGACATCGGCATATGTCATATTTGACGCTACATCTTGTTTCATAATAAGCGACACCTCAAACAAAAGAAATTATCTTAGTGTAACAAAAGATATTTTTTATAGAATATTTACTTAGTCTGAAAAATATTTTGCACCATTTTTTTATCCACAGTCACAGCCGCTTTATCCAACTCGGCAATCTCGCTAGAATCTAATTGCCAACCCAAAGCACCAATATTCTCCTTTGCCTGTTCCACACTCTTTGCTCCAGGGATCGGAATGGTTCCTTTACAGATGCACCAATTAGTTGCCACCTGCGACATCGTCTTGTTTCTTGATTGAGCGACTTCTCGTAAACATGACAAAAGCGATCGCACTCCTGGCAATATCTGCCTAAACAGCAAACCTCGGATGCCTTTTGGAAAAGGACCGTTTTCTGAGTACTTCCCTGTCAACACTCCTAATGCCAGAGGGCTGTAGGCAATGAGTTTTATCCCAAGCTGATCACAAACGTCTTTCAGCCCTAATGTCGTCACAGGATAAGTGGACAGCAGAGAGTACTGAACCTGTAAAGTAGCGATTGGAACTCCTCGCTCAACAAATTTTTGATGCACCTGTTTGAGCCGTTTCGGTCCGTAGTTGGATAAGCCCACTCCCTTAACCAGTCCTTGCTCGTACAAATCCGCAAGACCATCCAAAAGCGCTCCTTCCTGCCAAGGAGCATAGTTTGCCGTAGACCAATGCATCTGTACCAGATCTACATTTCTTCCCAAGCGCTTGGCAGACGCCTTGCCAGCAGACACCATTGAGGAGCGTGTCAATCTCCACGGATAAGCAGCAAGCTTTGTGGCAATGCAAATATTTTCTTTACCTGAACCAAGATATTCCTTAGAAAAGCGTCCCAGGAGTTGCTCACTGCGCCCATTCAATCTCCCAGTTCCGTAAGAATCACCCGTGTCAAATAAGGTTACGTCGTTACTTACACAAAGGTTAAAAACGGCTTGCAACTGGTCATCCATGCTTTCGTCGTATCCCCAGAGCAGACGGTTTCCCCATGCCCAAGTTCCGCAGCCCATAGTTGGAAGGTAGAGTTTTTGGCTAATTTGCATATTTACTGTTTGTAGATTTTCACAATCTTTACAAATACTTTTTAAGTAATTCCGCGAAATTCCCCATCCCTCTTACAGGCTGGGCGAGGTTGCCGGAACAAGGAGATAACGCCCTCTGACCATATTTTTGCATAGTTACAACAGCCGACGAGTGAGTAATTAATCTTTGGGATATAACGCAGTATCTTCGTTTCACAGATTTAATGGTAAAATATGAGACATGGAAAAAGCCTACTACTGAATCAGATTTTAAGTTACTGCTAAAAAAGACTATTTTGCCTTGTCAAACTCGAGAACTTGATGGAAGCTAAACAAGCAAAGCTTTCACTCGCTCAACTGGTCTTCAGCAAATAAGGTAGGGCTAGACTCACATGCAGCAAACTTCTGGCGTAAGTTCTAATGACTTATTAGCGATCGCTATTTACAAAGAAAGCTGTAGTGGGCACTACTAACCTACCAACTGCGTCTACCATCTTACTGTGCTAAGTCTGGTTCAATTTTTCGGATGCAACGATTTGATGGGTCGCATTGAATGAACAACTACCAACTAACCAAGTCTCTAATAAGCATAAATACTTGTAGACTATATGACGAGTAGATTTCATCACAAAAGCATGCGATGGCGCGTGTGGGTAGCTGATACATCATTCAAGCCCATGAAATTACGTTTCATTGCTCAAGGTTGGCGGCGATTGCACTCTGTGCAGCGCCCTAAAGGGCGATCGCTCAAGAGTCTTTTTCCACTCCTGGTTCTGATATCGTTCGTTACAGTACTGTTGGTCGATAGCCTCACTCCTGCGATCGCCCAGCTACCCCGTCAGGAGATTCGCGGGGTTTGGATGACGAACAATGATTTTGACATCCTCAAGGATCGAGCCAAAGTGCAGGATGGCGTGAGTCAATTGAGGCGGCTGAACTTCAACACGATCTATCCAGTGGTGTGGAATTCTGGGTATGTGATGTATCCCAGCGCCGTGGCAAAACGTGCTGGTATCCAACCGTTTGTCTTGCGAGGTTCAGATGGACGTGATATTCTCGCAGACCTGATTACCCAGGCACATCGCCAAGGCTTGTTGGTGATTCCCTGGTTTGAGTTTGGCTTCATGGCTCCCCCGACGTCGGAACTTGCCTTGAATTATCCGGATTGGTTCACGCAAAAGCGGGATGGCAGCGAAACTTCGATCAGTGCGGCTGGTGAGGTTGCATGGCTCAATCCCTTCCATCCAAAAGTGCAGCAGTTTATCACCGATCTCGTACTGGAAACCGTCACCCAATATGATGTTGATGGCATTCAGTTTGACGATCACATGAGTTTGCCCCACGAATTTGGCTACGATAAATACACAGTTGCGTTGTATACTCAGGAAACCAAGAATAGTCCTCCGACTGATCCCCAAGATCCGGCATGGATGCGCTGGCGGGCAGATAAAATCACGGCATTCATGGTACAACTCAATCAAGCTGTGAAAGCGAGAAAACCCAACGCGATTTTCTCCATTTCTCCCAATTACTATGACTTTGCTTACAAGTTCCAACTCCAAGACTGGCTTGCCTGGGTGCGGCTGAATATTGTGGACGAGCTGATTGTGCAAATTTATCGTCCTAATCTCCAAAGTTTTATCGCCAATATTTCCCGTTCAGAAATTCAAGAAGCGCAACAAATCATTCCAACTGGAGTTGGTGTTATGGCAGGGTTACGAACTAACCCAGTTTCAATGCAACAAATTCAGTCCCAGGTGCGGGCTGCCCAACAACGAGGCTTGGGCGTAGCCTTCTTTTACTACGAAAGCCTCTGGAACTCTGCTCCAGAGCCAGTTGCACAGCGGCAAGCTGGATTTCAAACCCTCTTTCCCGCTTTCGTGGTTCGCGCTAGAGGCAGAATTGAATCACTCGACACACGTGCACAAGAACCATAGCGGCTTGTCATTAGCGATCGCAATTATGCGGGCGCTCCGCGCCATCGCTCTTGCCCAAGATCATACAACAGAGGGATTGCTTGATGTGTCGGTAGCTGAGTAACACAGGCGATCGCAAAGGTGCCAGTGCCGGAGCCAATCGCTTCAGGGTGCCCTGAAGCGCCAGAAACTACCAAGTCTTAGAATTCACATAATGGTTACTTTGTAAAGTGCGTAACTTCTACTAATTACCCCACATATCGGGAGTTTTAGGATATGAGTGGAATTTCTTCATATCATAATCAATATTGTCCAAAAAGATAGCGAAGCTTTGTCGGCTATATTCTCCCTCTAGAACTGAAGTCAAAACAATAATAGGGGGACTATCTTCGAAGGAACAAATGTGTGCCTTCACGAATAAGAAGATACTATTTAGTTCATTGACGTACATATATAGCGGAATGAGGTCATTGTAAAACCTTTTTGGAAACGCATAAATAATTTGAGCCATCACACCAATATTTTGCTTCAGTAGAATTAATTGGAGCAAATCCCTTCTTGGGTGACGACAAACAATAGAGAATTGATCTTCTTCCTCTACAGAATACCCCAAAAATTCACAGTGGTTCTTGTAGTACTCAAGAGCATGGGTAATTGACATCTTTTCTAGCTTTCTTTCTGGTTAAGCCATTTTGAACCTCATTCTGAAGTAGGGGACACGACTGCAACAGCTCAGCACAAAGTTTCTGATCTTAGGAGGGAACGACAGAATTTACCGTTCCTCAAAAGTAAATCAGTCTTTTAGGCAACTTGCTGCTCAATTTCTAGTGTTCCCCAACTGCAGGAAAATCTAACGGCTTAGCTCACCAGTGACAGTTAGCAGCTTAATTTATGTGAATGAGTTCCTTGCACTATGAAGGAAGGGCGTTATCTTCAAGAGCTACTGATACTGCCCCGCACCCCAATATCCGAGGCGATCGCTTTACAAACAAAGCCAAATAGGAGTGCAGCGAACTTGTTAAGCTGAATCTGTGTACTTGAAGCAACCGACCTCCGATTCTGATCGTTTTATAGATACATCATCACCCAATTGACATGAGGTCACCCTACACGATACTCATGAATTCAATGTCTATGGTTAAGTTTCTTACAATGCAAAGTTTTTTTAATTTTCGGTTTCATCAGCACAAGGAGCGATAGACATGGATGCCAGCTTGATCATATCCAACATTCTGAATCCGCCAATCCTGTTTTTCTTCCTGGGAATGACAGCCGTTTTTGTCAAGTCTGATTTGGAAATTCCTGCACCTGTACCCAAACTCCTGTCGCTTTATCTGCTGTTGGCGATTGGGTTTAAGGGAGGAGTTGAACTGATCAAAAGTGGAATCACTCAGGAAGTGGCCCTGACGCTCTTGGCAGCCATGTTGATGGCATGTTTTGTCCCAATTTACACCTTTTTTATCCTCAAACTAAGGCTGGATACTTATGATGCTGCAGCGATCGCCGCAACCTATGGTTCTATCAGTGCTGTCACGTTCATCACAGCTAGTGCTTTTTTAACTCAGCTTGGCATTGCTTTTGATGGCTACATGGTGGCAGCTCTTGCCCTAATGGAATCTCCAGCTATCATTGTTGGTCTGATCCTGGTAAATTTATTTACTGTTGACCAAGGCAAACCACGGGAAACTGCCTGGTCTGAAGTTTTGCAAGAGGCGTTTCTAAACAGTTCAGTCTTTCTCCTGGTTGGTAGCCTCGTGATTGGCGTTTTGACGGGAGAACGCGGTTGGAAGGTTTTGGAACCCTTTACTCAGGGGATGTTTTATGGGGTTCTTACCTTCTTTTTACTGGACATGGGACTGGTTGCTGCTCGAAGAATTAAAGACTTGCAAAAAACCGGATTTTTCCTCATTTCATTTGCGATACTAATTCCAATACTCAATGCAACTATTGGGTTATTGATTGCCAGATTGATTGGTATGTCTCAGGGAAATGCGCTGTTGTTCGCTGTGCTGTGTGCGAGTGCCTCTTACATCGCTGTCCCAGCAGCTATCCGGATGACTGTCCCGGAAGCGAATCCCAGTCTGTATGTTTCTACTGCTTTAGCAGTGACATTTCCGTTCAATATTATTGTGGGAATTCCGCTATATCTGTACGGGATTAACCTGTTGTGGAGGTAATAATATGCACTTAGTTAAAAAGATAGAAATTATTGCTAACTCCTTTGAGCTTGGCAAAATTTTAGATGGTTTAGATAAGTCTGGTGTAAATGCTCATATTGTGATCCGAAATGTTGCCGGCAAAGGATTATCAGGCACGAGGGAAGATTTAGACATGACGATGCTTGATAATGTTTATGTGATTGCATTCTGTATGCCTGAGCAAATCAAGCCTGTTGTGGAAAAGATCAAACCCCTGCTTAATAAGTTTGGAGGTACTTGTTATATCTCGGATGTCATGGAAGTTCGTTCTGTAAGATGTGTCGCGTCGATGTAAGACAATCATGAAGCCAATGAAGCATTTTATGGAACGTCGTAACTTCTTGAAGTTGGGAGTCACGGGGGCATTTGGTTTAGTGGTCACTGCGAGTGATTTGGTGTGGCAGGTTGAACAGGTTAAAGCCGCCGAATTGCCCTCTGCGGCTCCTCAATCCCTCAGTCCCGATGCCGCATTGCAAAAGCTAATGGAGGGAAATCAGCGGTTTGCTCAGCATCACCCTCAATATCCCGATCAATCTCAGGCTCGATTGCAGGAAGTCGCTCAAGCTCAACATCCATTTGTAACCATCCTGAGTTGTGCGGATTCACGAGTGCCGGCAGAAATTGTTTTTGATCAGGGCATCGGAGACATCTTTGATGTTCGTATTGCCGGAAATATTGCCATCCCCGAAGCAATCGGTAGTATTGAATATGCGGTTGTCCTGTTAGGTACTCCTGTGCTTATGGTGCTGGGTCATGAACGATGCGGGGCAGTTACCGCAGCTGTACAAAACGAAGCCCTACTCGGTGATATTAGTAGCTTTGTTAAGGCAATTAAGCCAGCCGTGGAAAAAGTCAAGGGTCAGTCGGGGGACGCAGTTGAAAACGCTGTGGTAGCAAATGTGCAGTATCAAATTGAACGGTTGAAGCGATCGCCACTCTTGACTGAGCGGTTGCAATCCGGCAAATTGAAAATTGTCGGAGGTCGTTATGATTTAGATACAGGAAGCGTGACTATTGTTACGTAAAATTACATAATTTACAACATCTTGCTGACAACATCCCAAGCCAAGCGTTGAACTATTGCAGCATCTATTTGCGTCAAACTCTCTAACTCAAGTGTTTTTCCTTCTTGTGGAGTCCCAAATTGAGTGTCGTAGATACGATAACTCAATCCTACTGGACTCTTTTGATAGAATGTTGCATAGAACACACACGCTGCTACATACGATCCAATAGGACTAGGGTGGCTTTGATCCGGATAGTAAAGATCCAATTTTGGATTCTCCTCCTGAACTTTTTGCCACGCAAGTCCTACAGGTGCAACCTTGGCTCTCAGTTCTCTGGCAATCCTCGTGTAGGAATCGGTCAGTATTTGTTGCGTTTCTGGTCGATTCTGCCTTGCCCAGGTTAGGTAGAAAACCGTTCGGGCGTTAACTCGCTTAATCTGGGTATCAAACAAACGGGCATACTGATACATGACCTTCGGATGGGTAATGGGTAAAGTACTCTGTTCTTGCAGCACTACGTAGTCCCATCGCTCATTCTGAATTCGCCTAAGTGCTTCACCCCGCTCCCAATGACTTTTCAGCGTAGCCCCACCAACTGTAACCATATCAGTTTCCAGCGTTCTAGTTTCTCCCGCCGAGACGGACAACTGTTGCGTCAACCAGGGAAGGTCATTGACATAGGTATAGCTGTTACCAATAAATAAAACTCTCAGCGGCTGCTCATTGGATACTCTAAAAGCATTTGCATCAACCTGTTTCCCCATCATCCCCATGCAGGTAACCACCGAAAATAGAATTAACCCAATCCGATATCCTATCCTTCTTTTTTTCATGACTGCTGAGACTTTTGTAACATACCTAAAATGATGCGGGAGGCAGATAGCCCCGAAGTAAGAGGTTCAATAAATTAAATGAATTGAACCTCTTACGTTATTTATATCGGGGTGGAATGCTGACACGGGCAGATTTATCTGCCGTGATATTTTCTTATTAATTGCTCAATATATTCGCTACGACTTAGATTGTTTAAGACCGCTTGTTGTTCTATTAGTCCCCATGTTTCAGTTGTTAACCATATGCCTTTCTGTTTTTTCAAAGAATCATAGAGAACTGGATTATTTTTTACTCGTTTTTTCCCTTTACTGGTTGTCACTTTTAGAACCATGCATTAAGCTAAATATAGTATATAAGAAACAAGGAGGTGATTAGATCTGCCACGAAGTACGTAAGGATTCAGGTCTAGAATTAAAACATAAGAGACGGACCTGGGAAAGAACTACCAGAGTGTGCTTTCAAAGCTTGTACGAAAAAATTAATCACAGACCGACCTTGACGGCGACAAGTTTGTACCACCGTCAACAAATTAGCAGTATGTTGAAATCGTTCCATTGAACGGGAACCACCACTAACTTTACGTTTTGTGACCGCTAGCCGTAGCGTTCGCGAAGCGTGTCCGAAGGACTCTCGCTCCGCCAAGTTATTATCTGGAGGTACTTCAGGGTGGTTAAGAAAATACCACCATTGTTTAGCTTTTTGGTGTAAGTTCCGTAACAGATTGCCTGCGGTTGCTCCGGCGTGCTCAATCCATCGATTGAGCGTCAATTGCACCTTGGTTTGAAACTGCTGCGCCCAATCATTGTAACTGAGCGCATCTCTGGAAAACTGCCATTGACGATAATTGCGGAAAGCTTCGTCAATCAGGTTGACAAATTCTGAGCGCAAAGCGCACGCTACGCGAACGCCAATTGCGCGATTATGTTGTCCCGGAAGTTTAATGAGCTTCAAAAAATGACGACGCAGATGTGCCAGACATTTCTGCTGGGCGGCAGCGTTGTAGCCGTTGTAAACACTGTAATCGTCGCTGCTAAGTACCCCACGATACTCTGTTCCTAAGAAGGTTTCTAATTCGGCACGCGAACGCGTATCTGCCGCTCGGAACAAACAGAATTGCGGATGGGCTATCACCCATAACCATTCTTTTAAGCCCTTAACTGACCAAGGGGTTTCATCGACGTGTACGTTAGGTTGTTCCAGTTTTACCCACTCACCCAACTGTGTGACAGGAGATGCAATCGCTTGTTCCACCCGTTGATTGGTCGCAACCAAAGTTCCTACGCCAACGTCAATTTGTCCCAACTCCCACAACATTTCTTGTTGTTTTTCGTAGGGCAAATGACCATAATTTCCTATCCATCCCAGAAAAGCTTGTAATCTTACTCCCAAATCTTGACCTGGAATAATTTCGTTTGACCACTCGGCAGTTTGTATTGCATCACAATGCCGACACTGACAACTGTGACGATGATACTCAACTATTTCTATTGGACGTTCTACTAACTGCGCTACTTGCTGTTTTTCGACTTTAACTGCGGAAGCTACAAACTCTGTATGACCACAAGCCAAGCAAACTTGGGGACGCAGTACTTCGTATCTGTCTACTCTCCCAAATCCCTTACGCGTTTTTCCCGTATGCCCTAACTGTCCCCCTGGTTTTCGCTTTCGATCATTGGTTTGCGATTCACTTTCAGCTTTCTTGTTTTCTGATTTTTTCAGTAAGTCACTTGATGGCGGTTTTGAGGAAGTCTTACTATCTAGTGCAGGCTGGCAAAAATAACTGACCAGTGATAGATGTTGGCTCGAGTACTG
>NZ_CAWMYC010000126.1:0-68846 GCF_963872035.1 Scytonema sp. HK-05 | reverse complement strand
GGTGAAGCAATTCCTCAAGATAAGCCGACTCGTGGAAAGAGGAAGCCCAAGAAGTGATTCTTGGAATCCCCCGCTACACCCGCAAGGGTTAGCGGTGGGAGGATGTCAAAAAAGAGTGATTTCTCCAAGTAGCAGTCTTAGATTCATTCTTGCAGGCGGACGATCGCACTGTGAATACTCGTAATCTCCTGAGCAATTCGATCCAATTCTGTGGAAATGGGAGTGCGTTCTCGAATCGCTTGTAGTGTGGGTGTTGCTGTGCCTAGATCAGCCGCCAACTCTGATACCCTATTGGCATGAAGCTGTTCAATATGGTCGTGAATGGCTTCGAGATAGGGATCGAGGGCTGGCAAGGACCGGGGTGGCTGTCCCTGTTGCAACGCATCGGCTAAGTTCTCCAGAACCTGGACAATAGCGTCGGCGAATTGCTTGAAATCAGGACATTGGTACTCTCCACTCAATTCCCGGCGGTGTTCTGCCAGAGTGATGACCGAATTGAAAAAGCGGCGAATATAGAGTATCAGCGTTGTTATTGGCTCAACCTCTCCTCGGACATGGCGAGGTTCGCTAAACAAGCGTTGAGCTGCCGCTGCTGCGTTTGCATTCTCCAGTGCAGCTTGGCGGCGCAGGTTGGCGATAGAGCCAGCAGACGAATCTTGGTTTGGGTTGAGATAGTAAGCGATCACCTGCTGAAAGTAACCAAGATTGGCTCGAATTGTCCTTTCCAATTGGGCAGGAAGTTGCTGCCGTTCCCAGCGGGGGAACAACAGATAGCTGCCGATCAGCGCTAATAAACCTCCAGCCAGGCTATCAGCAATCCGCATAACTCCAATTTGCCACCCGCCTTTACTCGTGACATTGAGGAGTAAGATAATAGCGGGAGTGAGTAGCGTAATGAACAAGCTGAAGCTCAGGGGTCGCACTGCTACCGCAGTGACCATGAGCAGGAGGAGACACGCCCCAATCACCCAAGGATTGTGAATAAGCGTAACGATCGCAATGCCAATTATGCCTCCTAAAACTGTGCCCAGCACCCGCTGTAGGGTGGTCTCAGAGGTGCCGCCATAGTTGGGCTTCAATGCAACAACGGCAGTTACGGTGATCCAGTAGCCTCTGGGAATGTGCAATATCGAGGCAAGCACTTCTGCGATCGTCGCAACCAACGCCAGCCGCAGCGCATGACGAAAAAGGACGGAATGAAACGTAAGATTATCTCGCAGGGGTCCAAGGATTGAAGAAAGCGCGGGTAGCCTTGGACGGGTAACCCCTGCCTTGGCGATTGTGCCCACATCTCCTCGTTGCAAAGCTATGATCACCTCCGCATCTGAATGGACCTGTTCTGCCAGCAGTTTCAAGGTCGCAACAATTTTGCCAAAGCTGATTAATTCTGCATAGTCCTCTGCCTGAACCGCAAGGGTCTGGCTATTCAATTGCGTGCGTAGGGCTTGCCGCTGGTGTTCTAGGGCTGCGATCGCCCGATCAAAATCCTCTAGATGAACAGAGGATTTGCCGTTGGCGATAAAGCCTTTGCCATCAGCTTCGCGTACCGCGTCTGACATTCTTTGCAAAGCAGCAGCCAACTGTTTCATCGCTTGCTGGATTTCTCGCCGCAACTGCTGAAATAGCCGATGATTTGATGAAATCGACAAGTGTTCGACCAGTGCCACAACTGAATTTGCAATTTGGGGTGCATCCTCAATTAAGATGAGCAACTGGTTCCCCGGTAGATTGGCGGCTCTTTGGGCAGTCCACACCGCGGACCAAACGCTACGGGCAGAAGTCAAAGCCTGAGTGAAATTATCCTGGGCTTGCAAAAAGCGGGTTGTCCATTCAGGGCGATCGCCTGGATTGGCTGCTCTTTCACCTGCCGATTCAACCAATTGACTCAATGTGCCATAACAATTGGCAACAGCTTGGATGACAGGGGAGTAAGGGCGCACGACCCATAGTCCCAGGGAAACTACGGTTGACCATATCCCACCAGCTAAACAAAGGGCACATTGGTGAAGCACCGTAGACAAATCGGGAAATGTAGCAAATCTTGCCAGTGCGACGATAAACATGATCGACGTGATCAAGCTGATCGATGACGCCACTTGACCAAATAAACCGACAAAACCCGCAAGAAACATCACCAGAAACGTTGTCAGAGCTGATAGCCAAAGGGTGTCGTGAACCAGATTAGCGAGGAACAACATGGCTGTAATGCTAATCGCTGCCGCTATCTTAGCCGTTGCCTTCTGGTGATATGCTCCATCCACGTTTACCAGCCCAACCAACCAGGCTCCCATAACTGCGATCGCACTGGCAGCCGGATGACCCATTAGCACTCCAACTCCAATTGGACCCAACACCGATATAAGGGTCTGCAAACTAGAAGCAATGGCGGGTTTACCCGGTTTGAGTTGAAACTGCTGTAACAGCCAGTTCAGCGGTCGTTGAAATTTAGAGGACATCATTAGGCAAGGGATTGGGAATGAAAAAGCGTGAAGCGATCGCCCCAAGGGCACTGCGCTCCCCGCGCTCGCCTCTTTCAGAATTTTAAGCAGATGTCATTGGTTGCTTAACTTGCTTAGGATGCATAATTTCGAGCATTATTAACTATAGTACGTCACCCCAAAAATAAAGCTACCATTCAACGAGGCGTGAAAAGTTTTTGCTGTAACCTTTTTGAACTTTGAATGCGTGATTTTGAATGCGTGAATTCTAAGAGGATGTCTGAGAAGTCAAAAATGTCATGCTGAACGGAGCGCCAGCGCAGTGAAGCATCTCAAAAATTAACGACAAACTGGGATTCTTCGCTCCACTTCGTTACGCTCAGAATGACAAAATATACCTTGCTTAAAGTTTTCAGACATCCTCTAAGGGAGCGGTACTAGCTGCTATTTTCTATTTGCTTTTTGGAAGGACTTTCTCCGCCCGATAGCGATCAAGTAACCGAACAAACATTTCGGTACTATCTACAATCTCCTTAAAGCCGTGAAGTTTAATTTTAGTCGTATCCGAAATCACATCATAGTCACACCCAAAGATGAAGTCGCCAAACCACCAAGCTGCTAAATCTTCAAACGCAACTGGCTTGAGGTTATGTCGTTGCTGAATTTCTTTCCAAATCGATGCTTTATCCGCCATCATGGTTGATAAAGAAATGGTTTGCGGCTCGGCAACTTCCATTTCAAAGTAGTCTGCCAATCGCGCCCACAAGTACTTCCAGCGAAAGAGATCACCGTTCGTAATGTTGTATGTTTCTCCCGCTGCACGAGGCTCAGTTGCAGCCCAAAGCACTGCTTTTGCCAACAGTTCAGCATCTGTCACCTGAGCAAGCGCATTATAAGCTCCAACTTTACCGGGAAAGCGCATCGGTAGACCGTAAAACCGACAGATCTCAGCATAAGCCGCGATGACAAGAACAATACTCATCGGTGTACCAATCGAGAAGCCACACAGAACATCTGGGCGGAGTACGGTAACCTCCCAACCTTGTTGAGCGGCTGTTTCCTTGAGTATATCTTCTTGGTCGTAATAGAAATTTGGAGGAAGATGACGTGGATCGCTTTCTTTTGCTGGAGTTTTGAAGGGACCTAGATGGACACCATAAGCTTTAACACCTTGCATGAGAACCACCCGTTTAAGGTTAGGAGCAGCAGTCTTCAATGCCGTTATCGCTCCTTGAAACATCTGTACGTTTAGATCGTTCTCTTTAAATTTATCGTTATGACTCACATAAGCCGCATAAACGGCGTGGGTTATGTCAGCAAATTGATTTTTGGCAGCATCAGACAGTTTAGGCTGCAATAAATCTAATTCCACAAAGGGCGTGAATTCAGAAATTTGCTGCTTGTGACGCGCAACACCGATGCCCTGCCAATCATCCTGAGTATCCAAATATTCAATGATGCTGCGTCCAATAATCCCTGTTCCACCAAATACTGCCAACTTCTGCATCGCTTTTACTGCCTGTTTTCGGGATCGTCACTATAAACAGTATTAGACAAATTTCATTGTTCCTCTATCCCTGTGTAGAAAAGAATTTTGCATTTGTATTGGGACTGTAATACTGCGGCATAACGGCAGAAGCCAGCGGCATATCACCGAAACGCAGCACAAAGGTGATTTATGGTGCAAAAAGCTTTTGAAAATAAACAAATAGGCTCTACGGTAGAGCAGTGAAAATTGATCTCGAAGTAGTGTGCGAGCAGTGTTGCCGCATAGCCAAGGATAACGCTGATGGGTGACTTGAGTGAAGAAGTAGGTGCCACCTGCGATGGTGATTCTACGGTAGTTAGTCATGGATAGGGATAGAACCGTGATCAATTTAGTATTCCCTGGCAATCGATTGATGCTGTACTCTGCGCTAACGCATCCTACGTGATGATCTGCTGGATCTACTAATGCATTAACAATTCAGGAGGTTGCATTTAAGAGTTGGGTTGCTTCGTGTTATTGGTGGACAGTGATCAAAGTTGCTTGGGTTGTCAGTATGTTTTGGTAATAATAGGGAATAAAGTGAGAGAAAAAGATGACTCAAGGCAACAAATCGATCAACAGCCATATAGAAACATACTTAGATTATTACTGTGGGTTATCCCATGCACCTGGATTTGCTGTTTTACTAAAAGGTCAATGGGGAGCTGGAAAGACATGGTTTATCAACAAGTACTGTGAAAAACTAAAAACAAATAATCAGAAATGCTTGTATGTCAGTCTTTACGGGATGACTACCTTTTCTGAGATAGAAGACGTATTCTTTCAGCAATTACACCCTGTACTATCGTCAAAAGGAATGGCAATAACAGGCAAGATTTTTAAAGGATTATTAAAAGGTACACTAAAAATTGATTTGAATGATGACAGTAGAGATGATGGAACATGGAGCGTTCAGATTCCAGAAATCAACCTTCCTGAGTATCTTAGAAATACCGAAAAAAGCATTTTAGTATTTGATGATTTAGAACGTTGCAAGATAGATATCGGCAACATATTAGGGTATATAAACTACTTTGTAGAACATCAAGAATTAAAAGTAGTTATCGTCGCTAATGAGGATAAATTACTCGAAAATTGTAGTTACAAAGATATTAAAGAAAAAATAATAGGCAAAACTTTTGATGTATTTCCTGATTTTGAGGGTGCCTTAGAAAACTTTATTCTTAGTGCAAATGATTCAGAGGTTAGAGTTTTTTTATCTGACAATACTCATTTGATACAAGATTTATATACTAAAACTGAATATGAGAATTTAAGGACTCTAAAACAAATTGTTTTAGATTTTGAGAGGATTTTTGAGACGTTACCAAAAAAAGCAAAAAATAAGTCAGAAATTCTGGAAGACCTCTTGACACTACTTATGGCTTTTTCCATTGAGATTAAACGCGGAACAATGCTTCCAAAAGATATTAGCAGATTGCAAGAAGAATACGTATCTGGGATTAGTAATCGGGTCAGTTCGCATCAACTATCCAATTCAGTTGCAAAGGACAATAGTGAAAAGCAAACTTCGGTTCAGAAAATCCTTAGTAGGTATACCGTACTCAATTTACATGATCCATTTCCAAGTACAGTATGGTGGCAAATATTTTTTGATAAAGGCATCGTAGATACGCAGGAACTAGAACAATCAATATTAAATAGTAAATATTTTCAGGATGAAAATACACCGAATTGGGTTAGAATGTGGCACTTTTCTGACCTTTCTGACGATGATTTTGAAAATTTACTCAAGAAGGTTGAATCAGAATACCGTAGTAGACAATTCGTTGAGATTGGGGAGATTAAGCATATTTTTGGACTTTTCTTAATGTTTTCTCATGCTGGACTATATTGGAAAAGCAAAGAAGAAATTCTAAAGGAATCAAAACTTTATATTGATTATCTGAAAGATAATAACCCACTTGTTCTAATATCCCCTTCAACAATTGAAGACGTGTATGGTAGTTATGGTAGCCTCGGATTTCAAGGAAAAGAATTTGAAGAATTCAAAGAGTTTTTTACCTATATTGATGAAGTTCGAGAGTTGGCAAGAAATGAGAGTATGCCTAGTGCTGGTCAAGAGTTGCTTGTCACTATGCAGAGCGATGCTTGGAAGTTTTACAGGATGATTTGCCTAACTAGTTCTCCGGATGGGGATGTGTCAGTTCAGAAATATCATGAAGTTCCTATACTTAAATACATAGAATCGCCTGCCTTCATAGAAAAACTTTTACTTATGAAGTCTAAAGACCAACGATTTGTTTTTGGGGCACTAAAAAAACGATATGAGTTCGATAGTATTAACGGAAAACTGATTGAGGAACTGGACTGGCTTAAATCTGTTCAAAGTTTATTACTAGAGGAAGCGAGTAGCAGGAAAGGGAAGGTCAGTGGATTCGTTCTAGAATCACTGACTAAACATTATTTGAATGGAGTGATTGAAAAGCTCGAAAAAAACAGGTCACAGGTATAAATTAGTCAATACGATCGCCAATCTTGTAGGATGCGTTAACCCAGAGTACAGCATCAATCAATGCGATCTGCTCTGTTGCTCATGTTGGCATCAATTGCTGGATACGCTGTGGTTCCTCTCCAAGCCAATCCGGATTTTGGGCTGTGCTGTCAAAAATTGATGAGGTTTTGAATGGCTCAAACTCGCCGCGTGATGCAGCTTCTGCCGTTTTTGCTAACAATGCTTGCACCTGCTGATCATCCATTGGTTGGAATGTACGCACTGCTTCAAACGCTTGATCGAGAATCTCCATACTGTCAATTCCCGTAATCACAACCGATGTGGGCAGATTCAGCGCATAGTGTAGACACTCAATTGGCGTTACAGTATTTGACCGTAAAAGAATACCGTTTGCCAAGCTCTTCATCCCAAGAACGCCGATGTTTTGTTTGACCAGTTCTGGCAGAACCAGCTTTGCGAAGCTCCGGTAGTGCGCATCCATCACATTCAGCGGCATTTGAACCGTATCAAACTTAAACCCGCGATCGCCTGCAACTTCAAGCATATGCAGATGAACATAGGGGTCTTTGTGACCTGTGAAGCCAATGTATCGCAGCTTACCAGCTTCCCGCGCCTCAATGAAAGCGGCATTCGCCCCTTCTTCGTCGAAAACTCGATACGGATCTTCGTGCCGGAGGATTTCGTGGTGCTGAACAAGATCGATGTAATCTACTTGCAAGCGTTGAAGTGATTCGTCTATCTGTCTTGCTGCTTCTTTCTTGGATCGACCGTCGATTTTCGTCATCAGGAATACTTTATCTCGGTAGCCATCGCGGAGCGCTTTTCCCATGCGAATCTCGCTGACTCCATCGTTGTAATCCCAACTGTTATCCATAAAGGTGATGCCACGATCAATCGCTGTACGAACAATACGTATGCCGAGTTCCTCATCAACGTACTTCAAGGCGATGTGCCAACCACCCAGTCCGATCGCGGAAACCCTCTCTCCTGTACTACCGAGAACTCGGTATAGCATTTCTGAATTTGACGTACTTTCTGACATCTTTTCTCCTTGTATGCCAGCTATTGCTTTAGTACATATAGCTGTGAGCCAATTCAAACACAAGGAAAAGTTCACAGAATCTTCCTAGAGACACAGTAGATCTGGCTGTAGCACCTATCTCCAAACACCCAAGACTTGATTAAACTCTCTTCAACCCTGAGTGCGATTGCCGTTTTATTTATTTCCCAACAAATCAAAAATATGATGAGCCATTTGTAATTTGGAACAAGGGGGAATTTCTATCTTTTGTCCTTGCTTATCCAAAAATATGGCTTGATTATTATCACTCCCAAAACCGCTATTAAGTTGATCTATAGGATTAGCAACAATCGCATCCAAATTTTTTCTGTGTAATTTCTCTAATGCTGGTGTGACAATATCTCCTGTCTGTGCAGCAAACCCAATTAAACGCTGATGCGGTTGTTTGAGTTGTGCCAATTCGGCAACGATATCTGGTACAGGTTCTAGGGGTAAGGCTTGCGGCAGCGATTTTTTTGCCAACTTCTCGTGACTATACTCCCGTGGCTTCACATCCGCTACTGCTGCCGACATAACAATCACATCTGCACTCGGTAGATTCTGCACCATGCTGGCTCGCATTTCTTCGGCACTCACAACAGGAATTGCTTGCACTCCCAAAGGTACATCCCAACTCGCCGGAGTGTGTACCAATGTCACGCTTGCTCCTCGGTGCAGTGCTGCTTGTGCTAAAGCTAACCCCATTTTCCCTGTGGAAGGATTGCCGATAAACCTGACTGGATCAAGATGCTCTCGCGTTCCTCCAGCACTAATCAACACTCGCTTACCTAGCAAGTCTCGCTGACCGGTGGTGTGTAACAACGATTGAACATAAGCAATAATTTCCAGGGGTTCTGCCATCCTACCAGCACCGACGCGATCGCACGCCAACAAACCCGACGCAGTACACATGCCATGAAAACGCCTATCTGTCAATATCTGTTGCCAATTGCGCTGCACCGCCTGCTGTTCCCACATATCGGTGTTCATTGCTGGCGCTAGCAGCACGGGACAAGTCGAAGCCAAAACAGTATTTGTGAGCAAATTGTCAGCCATACCGTAGGCTAACTTTGCTAATGTATTTGCTGTTAGAGGTGCAATAACAATTAAATCTGCCCACTCACCTAAGTCAATATGCAATGGACGCGAGTGAGTTGGTTGCCAAAAATCTTCATCTGTATAAGCTGGATGGCGGGAAAGCGTCGCCAGAGTTAAAGGCGTAATAAATTGTTGTGCCGAACGAGTGAGGATGACTCTTACTTCCACTCCCATTTTAAACAAAGTGGAAACAACCTCACAGATTTTATAGGCGGCGATACCGCCGCCTACTGCAATTAGAACTCGTCTACTAGGAAACATCTACGCCTCATCGTAGGGTTCCAAATCTAAAAGGTGGATGTATGGTTCAACTAACTCTGGACGCTGAAACGCGATCGCGCGCAGTAAATGCCAATCATTCAAACCCTCAAAAGCATTACTGTAATTATCTTGCTCCAGACGTACAGCTAACATTTCCACCTCTTGTGGAGTCATGACAGCAATTTCTGTCTTAGAAATGCTTAGAGTTTTCATTATCCTCGCCCCTCCCTTTTGCAGTCGCATCCAGCATGGGTTGAGTTGCGTCGAGCGCACCCACCCAATATATATTACTCACTTAAGAGCAATAATTTCGTGAAATTTTTCCGGATTTCTATCCAACTGTGTAAAATTTTTGCAATCCAGACTAAGCGATGTTTAAGGAGAAGACAAATTTCCAGTCTTTATGCATTGGCAACAACAAAATTTCGTAGCAACTCTAGCATTTCGGGTCGAATTTCATGACCCATATCAAACTCATAGTATTGTACCGCAGCCCCCAAAGATTCAAGAGTTTCCCGTGCTAACACAGCAGCTTCCAATGGCACAACTGTATCTTGTCTACCGTGCATGATTAAAACGGGTGGTAGAGACGCCAAATTTTGGGTTTCTACATTTCCTGCACCAGGATGTAAATATCCACTCAAAGAAACTAAACCAGCGAAGGGTAACTTTAATCCTATATCCAAAGTCATAGCCCCACCTTGAGAAAATCCGCTCAAAATTGTCCGCGATAAAGGCACACCAGTGCTACTCTCTAAAGATTGCAACCAATCTGTTAGCAGTTGCCGACTTTGTGTTAACCCTTGATACATATTTTCCATGGTGAGGTCATACCATGCT
Organism: Scytonema sp. HK-05; assembly: GCF_963872035.1. Lineage (NCBI taxonomy): Bacteria > Bacillati > Cyanobacteriota > Cyanophyceae > Nostocales > Scytonemataceae > Scytonema > Scytonema sp. HK-05. The sequence goes on along the minus strand of NZ_CAWMYC010000126.1, from coordinate 59,145 downwards.
CTACCAATAGCAGAATAGGGATAAGGAAAAGGTGCATTAGGAAACAGGAACTGATAATCTGGCAAATTAAAATACGGCAACAAATATGCCACATCTTTAGCATTTGCACCCCAACCGTGCAAAATCACAATTAAACCCTTTGGTGGTTGGTTTGTTTTTGGAGGTACGCTAATAAAATCTAGAGTATTAGTCATTTGTCATTTGTCATTTGTCATTTGTCCTTAGTCATTTATGACAGGACAGATGACTAGGGATCAAGGACAGTCAAGCATAAAAACTATGGAATGACAAGATAAAAAATTTTGCATCAGCAGTTTTCATGTAGCGACTTGTTATGGCACCGCAAGTACCGACGCAGTTAATAAACCTCATCATGGGTTCCGATGTCGAGCAGGACAATGAGTTCACTATTCGTTTCCGTGTCTTGTTCAACTGTCATACCAGTAGGCATCTCGTACTGAACCATTTGCCCCAATCCACCACACTTCCATACTATTCGAGATACGTGATACAGCGGTGATTTCACCGTTAGCTGGAGCATTATCCGCACTGGCAAGAGTAAATCGCCGCCATTCTCCACCTTCATACCAAAACGCATCTTGCACTGAACCGTCTGCACCAATCCACCAGACTTCCATGCTGTTTGGAATACGTGATACAGCGGTGATTCCTCCACTGGTTGAAGCACTGCCTGCTGGCGCTAATTCAAATTGCTGCCACTGTCCGCCCTCATACCAAAACGCATCTTGCACTGAGCCGTTTGCACCAACCCACCAGACTTCCATGCTGTTTGGAATACGTGATACAGCGGTGATTCCTCCACTGGTTGAAGCACTGCCTGCTGGCGCTAATTCAAATTGCTGCCACTGAGGTCTTCTCCCATAGATGGACTGAATACCATCAATATCGTCTTGGGCTAGAAAACGATGAAGGCTACCAGGTGGAAAAGTTGGGAACATGAGAGCATTTGCAATGTTGGTATGATCTAAGCCAAGAGAATGACCGAATTCATGGGCTGCAATTGTGATGAGATCCCAACCACCTGCTGGTACAGGAACATTTACTGTCCAAGTTTCAGCATCGTCAAAGTGTGCGTCACCAGCAATATCCCCTCCATTTGGTGGTGGATAATATGCATGAGCTAACACATTTCCCATTCCGTCAAATGGATCGCCATCCCCGTGATCGCCAGTTACGAAGCTAATTAAAATATCTGCACTGCCAGTAACTTCTGTAAATGTCAATGGAACTACTGCGATCCAGAGATCAAACGCTTGGCGGACGGCAGTGCGAATTTCTGCTTGAGTAAGGTCAGCAGTGAAGTTGACAATTCTGTAGGTAATGTTAGTGTGATCCCACCGATTACCTTGAGCAACAAATCTACCTGAACCTATAGCAGAGGGTCGATCAGGAAAGCCGCATCGCGGTTTTCGCATTTCAGCAACTGTTGCTTGATCAAGTTCACCCGTAACGGGCAGTCCATGAAACTGTTGATAGCTACGCAAAGCCTCTTCTGTAGCATTGTCAAAAGTTCCCGTAGCTGCATCAGGAACTGTTAAATCACGTACTGCTGAAAAGCTGCTATTTCTCGTTTCCTGAAGATAACCGAATCTTCGTAGAAAAACCTGTAAGACAGTTACATCTTGCCCGCTAGCTCCCATCTGAAGACCAATCGCAGATGGTGAAGTGAATGACCTTTCATTAGGCATGATTGTTTATCTCCTTAAGATTCTTTAAGTATTGTGATAAACACACTGGTGTTCGCGTTTTTATCCTAAACAATGCACTAGAGATACTTGTAGTACCCTTGAGGGCGATTTTCCACAATAGAGAAATTAAATACACCAACGCTAGCGTTCTAGCTTGATGCTGAACAACAATAGGTAAACTCTTAGCTGCGCCTTCACTGATGACTTAGCAGGCTAAGTATTGATTATACGAAAAATTTCCGTATAAGCATCTTGTTAATCTCGTTAGTGATCGCTCGTGCGCCCGCTAAATGCAACAATAAATTCTTCTTCGCATCTTAGCTTTACGCGCAATTCAGAGGTTCTCCTTTAGGAGGTACGGGATGGCGCTTTGCGTCCACGTGCCTTGGCGGTTTATACAATAGACATCTGCACTAACTGTAAATACACCAAAGGAAACTTGGGAATTATGGCGCGTCTAGCACTGCTAAGTGTATCTAATAAAACAGGATTAATCGACCTTGCCCGTAGCTTAGTAGAAGAATTTGATTTTGAATTCATCAGCAGTGGAGGAACAGCCAAAGCTCTCAAAGATGCAGGACTAGCAGTTACGAAAGTAGCTGATTACACAGGCTCTCCAGAAATACTAGGTGGTCGGGTCAAAACCCTACATCCTCGAATTCATGGCGGCATTTTAGCACGGCGCGATGTCCCTGAAGATATCGCAGATTTGGAAAATAACCAAATTCGCCCGATTGATTTGGTCGTGGTGAATCTGTATCCTTTTGAAGAAACGATTGCCAAACAAGGAGTGACTTTACCTGAGGCGATCGAGCAAATTGATATCGGTGGTCCTGCTATGCTTAGGGCTGCCTCAAAAAACTTTGCTCATCTGACGATTTTATGCGAGCCGGCGCAGTATGAAGAATATTTACAGGAAATGCGCCGCTCTAGTGGCGAACCATCCCTAGAGTTTCGCCAAAAGTGTGCCTTAAAAGGATTTTTGCATACTTCGAGCTATGACCAGGCAATAGCAGCATACCTCAGCCAGAACCTCACCCTCTCAGTCCCCCTCTGGGCTAGCCCAGAGGGGGAGGTATCCCAAGAATACAATCTTTCTGGAAAACAACTACAATCCCTCCGTTACGGCGAAAATCCCCATCAACCTGCTGCTTGGTATCAAACTGGTACGAGTCCAACTGGATGGGCAGCTGCTACGAAACTTCAAGGCAAAGAACTCAGTTACAATAACTTGGTTGATTTAGAAGCAGCACGGCGCATTATTTCTGAATTTACCGATTCCCCAGCAGCAACAATTATCAAACACACAAATCCTTGTGGTGTCGCTTTGGGAAATACTCTGCAAGAAGCTTACCAAAAAGCATTCAACGCTGACTCTGTTTCTGCTTTTGGTGGAATTGTCGCACTGAACCGTCCGATTGACGCGGAAACGGCTACTGACTTAACAAAGACATTTTTAGAATGCGTGGTTGCACCAGGTTGTGATGCCAAAGCACAGGATATTCTAGCTGCTAAATCAAAAGTTAGGGTATTGATTTTACCAGAATTAAGCAGTGGTTCGAAAGAAACTGTAAAAGTCATCGCTGGCGGTTTGCTTGTGCAAGCTTCAGATGACATAGTAGCTGATATTAGTAAATGGCAATTCGTCACTGAAAAGAAACCCACTGATGATGAGTTGGCAGAATTGTTGTTTGCTTGGAAAGTTTGCAAGCACGTTAAGTCTAATGCCATTGTTGTGAGTGGCGATCGCACCACCTTAGGTGTAGGCGCAGGTCAAATGAACCGCGTTGGCTCAGTTAAAATTGCCTTAGAACAAGCTGGGGAAAAAACCCAAGGTGCAATTCTTGCCAGTGATGGATTCTTTCCCTTCGACGATTCAGTCAGAACAGCAGCCGCTGCAGGTATTAAGGCGATTGTGCAACCAGGGGGAAGTTTGCGCGATCAAGATTCCATTCAAGCTGCTAATGAACTGGGCTTAGTCATGGTATTGACCGGTATTCGTCACTTTCTACATTAAAAATCCCTGCCCAAAGGAGGATGTGGACATAGGTATAAACCATAAAACATCGAAAATTACTTGTGCCTTATGCCTCAAGAGGGAGTGCAGTTGCCAAAGTGTCACTTACTATATCTCTCATCTGATTTGACCCGTGATATTGTTTATATGGTGTGAGGAGTAAGTTGAAAACAAAAAGCGCCTGGAGTCGAAACACGGCAAGACGTCCAGGCGCTTTTTGCTATTTTATGCGAATTGGAAAGGTTCAGTTTTAAAAGTGTCACTTGGCATACTTGTGTTTTCAGCGGGACGGTGTTATTCTCTAGTTGTGTGTGAGGAGCAAGTGTAAAGCAAAGAGCGCTGGGGTGGAAACACGGTAACACTCCCAAGCGCTTTTTGTTTTAATCTGGAAAAGCGGTTTATTTAGCGAAGTTTCCAGTGACGCAACATGCGAAAGAAGATTAAGGTGAGTACACCGGCGATCGCACCAAAGCCCAAACTCCACAAAAAGACTTCGGTTCGGTAAGCGAGAGATATTTGAGGATTAGGGGTATCTTGGGTGAGGATGACAGCACAGGCTATTTGGCTAGTGGCGAGTCCGACACCTGCAACTGCGATCGTACTGTTGAGGGTGCGATCGCTTTTGGTTTGTTCAATATCGATAATCCCTTGGATTGTCTTAATGGTATTTTCCATTAACGTCAAACCTGGGCTAAGATTACCTTGGTCTGCCTCAATTTGTTCTAAAAACTTTTCTTGGGCGTAGTCGCTGAATTCCTGAAAAAATTGCCAATCACTATTGCTATCTATTTCTTTGAGCTTTTGCCAACGTTTATTATAGTTACCAATGTTGATTTTGAGCGTACGGCGTTGGTCATCTAGGTAGCTAAGATTATTTGTATATTTTAATAATATCTCGGGAGTTTTTGCGAGAATTTCTTGTAATTGATTAATATTATTACCAGGACTATTTGTTGAATCGTTCAATTTCCTTACTGTATCTTGCACTAACTCGGCAGCCTGCTTTAAATTTTTCTTGAGGCTACGACTTTGAGAGTAAGCCCAAAGTATTTTGTGGCGATAGGCAAACAGCCGCATGAGTTGCGGATAAAACTTGGCAACATCTTGGCGAATCGCATCGATTTTGAGATTGTAGGGAAATAGACAAATTAATATATGATACCCATCATTCATAAGTTGCAAGTCTGAAGGAAGCCGCCACAGTTCAAATACAGTTCCTCCTAAAAATTTACCTTTTAAATCTGCTTTCCAATCTTTATCAGGAAATTGTAACTGAGCATAACATTGTTTAGCAGTTTCTTCAGGCTCTTGATTTTCTGTAGCCAGTTGTCCCCAAACTAACCAGCTTTGACCAAGTTTAGGTTTTCGGTTTTCATTATCTATTTTTTCAATAATTTGTTTTTTTATTTTTGGTAAGCAAGTGATAGGTTGAGGCGAAGATTTATAATCAGGAATATAGTTGGCAGTGCAGTCTACCTGCAACCCGTAAGTATCGCCTAATTGTACAGGATAATAATAGCCATCAAGGGGCGGCTCAAATATCTCGACTTTCTTGGAACCTAGTAGTTCAACGTAATCAAAACTTTCATTTTCAGCTTGCTTCAATTGGTTGAGGCGCTGACTGTCTAAGGGACTACTATAGATTTTTTGCCAAAATTGTTGACGGTTGCTCTCAATTATTTGCTCATTTTGCCCTAAACCAGCTTTGAGGTCATAGAGAAATAAATCAATTGTAGGGTAGATTAAGCAAATTTCATCATTCATATTTTAGGCTACCCATATACTAAGAAAGAATAGTCTGTATGACATCTTTTGCTGAAGAGACAGAGTTCAAAGCTTGAGTAATTTGACGAGCTATTTCGGTAAGCTTATTACTATCAACTTTGTTCTCAAATTCAACGAGCTTAGCCTTATCAACTTTGTTCTCAAATTCCACTAACTCTGGTATAATTTCCACAGTAGAGTTATCAATTTCAGTATTACGTTGTTCCGGTTCAGGTTGAGGTAAAACATCAACGCCTTTGCTACGGTACTCAGCCATCCCGTCTAATAATTTCTGAACCTGATTGTAGGATTTTGCGAGTGGGGGATAACTCATGGCAATCTCATACAGTTTGCCAATGTCAGCAGGAATGTTAATTTGATTAACCTGCGTTTGCACCTCATCTGGAAGGGGTGCATTAAGTTGGTATAGTGCTAAAACAAAAGCTTTGAGGTCAGAGGCTTCTATTGGGTTCATGATGGCATACCAGTAATTGTAAACGCTGCCCAGAAGTAGGAGTCATTATAGGGCTGAATTGGTTCGGCTGTCTTCTTTAGTTTGTCTAAATGGCGTGACAAAAAACGGCGCAGAATAAGTTCATCTGCCGGAAGTTTAGCAATTTCCGCCGCATACCATTCAGCAAGTTCGGCATTTGTGACGTTTCGCAACCATTGGGTAGCTTCAGCCAAAGCCACCGCCTCTGGTTTACCTTGTTGCAGCCGTTGATAGAACTGTATCATCACCAAAGCACTGGGGGCTGATTCTACTTTCCACAGAGTACTGAGGACATGAGCGACACCGCAAGCCATAAAACCACTGGCAAGCCCCACATATTCTGTGGTAATGGTGTGATTACCCGTGATAGCGGTTTCACAAGCTGCAAGGCTGACAAGTCGGTACCTTTTCAGGTTAACTTGGTTTGTGAGGTTAAATTGTTTGTAAATATCCGCGAGAGTTAGTTTGTCCTCACCCGCTAAAGCCAAGTAGGATAAAGCAGGATTGTGGAAATTGTAAGTGCCATGCCCTGAGAAGTGAAAAATACTGTATTTTTGGGGTAAAGCGGATTGTAGCGCTTCTAGTGTCACTTGTTCTGAGCGAATGCGCTTGTGATTGGGGAATATTTGGCAAATCGCTTCAGACTCAACTTGGGCAAATTCCAATAAGGGAAGTCCATCGCTTGTGGGATGTTCCACGCTGAGTAAGGAAGGTGAGGTGATGCGGGGATGAGATGCTTCGTTCCGCTTTGCTTCACTCAGCATGACACAATCACGATTCGTAGATGAATTCAGCAAGCCCATTTGGGCGCTGGGTAGATAGGTGATGGTGAACTCATCGGGAAACAGCGCATGGAGGGGGAAGCGGTGCAAGTCGCGGTGAGGAACCAGGATTATATTTTGGATTTTGGATTTTGATTCTAACCCCTCGTTTGCAAGGAAATTTGACCTCTCCCCTAACCCCTCCGGTGCAAGGGGAGGGGAATCTGTCTCCCGTAACCCCTGGTTTGCAAGGAAATTTGACCTCTCCCGTAACCTCTCGTTTGCAAGGAAATTTGACCTCTCCCCTAACCCCTCCGGTGCAAGGGGAGGGGAACTTATCTCCCCCTTCCCTTGTAGGGAAGGGGGCTGGGGGGTTAGGTTTATTGCCTGAACGATAGCCGGGATATCGAGAATATTACTTAGATTTTCCAGCATTGTCGGCAAATTATCCCGCCAATCTTTTTCTTCTTTGTCTCCCCTCTCCGCTTGCAGGAAGGGATAAGGGGTGGGGTTCTCAGGACTTTTCCCCTTGCGATAATCGTTGTATTGTTGATTCCAATCTTTCACCCAGTCTTCAAATTCACGCAAGCGCTGTACAGCAGCAAGTAACGGCGTAAAGTCTTGCGCGTCTACTGGTAGGGGAGAAGAAAGGACAATAGGTGATGAAGCGTTATGTTTGAGGATGAAGGTGTGTAGAGCGTAAGGACTGAGATGCCAGTAAACTATAGCAGTTGCAGGATGAAGCAATTGCTGAATTTCGCCATAGCTGGGTGAGGAAATTTCATCACTCCACCCATCCAACAGCCAAGATATGCAAGCATTTTTATCCAGTTCTGCGAGTTCCAGTGCAGCGCACCAGTTTCCTGACTGCACAGCTAAGTCAACAGTTAACTGCTGAAAACCCGCAAATTTCAAAGCCAGTTGTTTTTTCTTACCTGGACTTTTGCACTCTCTGTGCAAGCGTCGCAATAAATCTGTGCCGCGTCGCCCTAATTCTTGTGCCTCTCCTGTATACCCCAAATCTAAAAAAGCGCGAATTAAGTCTTGCAAAACCTCCAGATACAATTCAGGAAAATCTGCTTCTGTGAGAGTTTTCAGTGCTTGGTTGTAGCTGTTGACAGCTTTGTGCCAATAGGGGCGAGGGTGGGAAGCACTGCGCCGTTGGAAATAGTGAGCATTGCCTATGTTCCAATGTAAACAGCCCCAGCCTTTGGGGTGAGTGTCTTGGGGACAATGTTTCAACCCTTCCTCATAACTTGCTAATTCACCCTCATAGCCACGTTGGTTAAGGGCGGGATTTTGTCTGGCTATGGTACTCAAGAAAGCTAACAATGGATCACAACTCGCTGAATTTCCTGCCGCACTGCCCCGGTTACTCCAAGCTTGGTAGTGGTCAGGGTTGATGGCAAGAGCTTTATCAGAGGATGCGATCGCTTCTTCATATCGTCCCAAGTGATTCAGCGCAACGCCCCGGTTACTCCAAGCTCTGTAGTCATCAGGTTTGATGGCAAGAGCTTTATCGCAGGATGCAATCGCTTCTTCATATTGTCCCAAATTACGCAGCACGATGCCCCGCATAGCCCAACTTTGGTAGTCGTCAGCTTTGATGGCAATCGCTTTGTCGAAGGATGCAATTGCTTCTTCATGTCGTCCCAAGTGATGCAGCGCAATGCCCCGGTTAAACCAAGCTTGGTAGAAGTCAGGGTTGATAGCAAGAGCTTTATCGGAGGATGCGATCGCTTGTTCATATTGTCCCAAGTTATCCAGCGCAGTGCCCCGGTTATCCCAAGCTTGGTAGAAGTCAGGATTGATGGCAAGAGCTTTGTCGTACCATGCGATCGCTTGTTCATATAGTCCCAAGTTAACCAGCGCATTGCCCCGGTTATACCAAGCTAGGTAGAAATCAGGTTTGATGGCGATGGCGTTGTCGTATGCTGCAATAGCACCTAAAAAATCCCCTGCCTCGTATTGCTGATTACCTAGGTTTAACCAAGCTTCTGCTAAAGTTAACTGACTAGCTTCTCCCTCCTCTTCCTCTGCGCCCTCTGCGCCTTGGCGGTTCGTTTCCTCTCCCCTTCTCAACAACTGCATCCCAATCTCACGCGCCACATTCCCCACTTCCCCAATATCCAACTCACCCAGCTGCACCATCCGCGCTGCTAACTCAGCATTCGGTGCGTTCGATGCTAACAATCTTTCACCAAAGCGCCGCAACCACACCAACAACTCAGCTTCAGTAATGCATTTTGCTGCTAAAAAGCCCTTTACCCTTCCGCGACTCCAGGCTTGATTCACCCCTGCCAACAGTTCAAGGAACAAGGTTTCATACTCTGTATCTGTCAAAAGTTTCCGTGGTACTACTACAGAGTTTTCCCCTGCTGACTTCCGTGCAGGGGTTGCAAACCACCGCTGTAACAACCTTTTGAGCCACTGCCAAAGCCGCTTAAGCATGTGCCAAACTTTGTCTCGCCTTTCTTTAATTTTAAGTGCTTTTACTCAATTGCAACAGCTGGCGATCGCTTGGTTCCAGATTAATCAATAAAATGTTTCGTAACTGTGCTTCCAAACTGGCTTAACCAGGTCTTATCCAATCAAGAAAGCTTCTTCTCCATCTTTAAGCTCAGCAGGGGAGTGCTATACCGTGCGTCCACCTCCTGTGCAACAACGTGAAATCCTATACTTTCGTAAAGGTGTCGTGACTGAGGAAGTTTATCAACTGTCCACAGATATACTTTTGGGAATGCCTTTCGACGAGAGAAGTCTATCGCCTGTTTAAGAAGAGTTTTACCAATCCCTCGACCTTGGTAAGCAGGGTCAACAATGAACCAACGCAGCCTGGCTCCATCAGTATGGTCACTGCTGCCAGCATCTCCTACTATAGCGACAGACCCAATGAGACGATTATCTGCGATCGCCGTAACTAGGAGGTCATGCTCCGTATTGTACTGCTCACAAAAATCACAAAATTCACGAGCGACGATGATTTCCCAATCTGCACCTACACCCCAACACTGACTGTAGTACAGTCCATGTAGCTCGGTGATGCGTCCAATACAGCCAGGTTGATATCCTTCAGCGTAAATTGTATTGCTGTCAGTTAACATACTTAGTTTCCTTAGTAATAATGTCAGCTACGATACGGTTCGCTACGCTCCCAAAGTTGCTCAAATGCCAAGTTGATCATCGCCACCATGCCAGTATGTCTAATAGCAAGAGCGGTGAAGCTAGGCGGACTACCGACTGGATCTTGCATGGAAAGGAGTACAATATCGTCGTCGAATGCCTGCATTTTGATGGGCAATTCTGGAATGAAACGGATTTGTTGACCCCATTCAGCAAAGGTGGTAAGCCAGACGCGAAGTTCTTCGTCTTCAAGGGCAGAATTTTCGTAGATGGCGCGGTACGTCACTCCACGCAAAAGCGGCTCACGAATAAAACGCCAATTCTGCTCTTTGGTAAGGATAAGTGGACGCTTGATGCAGGAATTAACGCGGGTACGAACTGTTTGCGCCAACGCCAGTGCTTTGCTAGCAATTCTCGATGGATTACCAAGTACGTCGATATACTCCAAGGGGTCATTTTGCCCACGCCCAACTTGATAAACGGGAGACAAATCCGAAATCAGCTCTTTTGTGCGAGCAACCATCTGTAGGCGATCGCGCTCCAAAGCCTCTGCACGCTGTATACTGAGCGCTTCTAGGGCTAAATCGGGAGCAATGGCGAAATACGAGCGTGGCGAGGTGTCTTTAGAGATACATAACCCCTTTTCTTCAAGAGATTCCAGGACATCGTAAATGCGTTGTCGTGGAATCTTCGCACGCGCCGCCAGTTCTGTAGGAGTGAAGCTGTTTCGCCCTAGCAATGCTAGGTACGCCGTAGCTTCATATCCAGTCAAACCCAGTTCACTAAGTAGTGCAATTTGCTTTTCCACCACTGCTAAATACCTCGCCGCGATCGCCAGTTTTTCTGTCACCACACATAAGTGGTGTCATGATTAGCTTATCATCACTATGGAGTGGTGTCAAAACGATAGCTACAACATAAGCAGGATGATCCTCATGTTGTGACCAAAAAAGAACTCAGAACACAGTTGTCAGAATTCAGAATTACAGCTATTTTTAGGTAAATAGACCACATTTGCCGTAGGGGCACAGCATTGCTGTGCCCTTACAGTGTGGTTCAAATACGTGAAAACTGCTGTAAGTTGATACCAATGAGGCTAGCCGTGCCCCTACACAGTGGTTTATTTACTTGAAAAGCGCTGTAATTATAAACACAGGTGATAACCTTACAATTGTGTACAATGCTTAATTGAAGTAGAGGTTACAAGCCCCTAATTTTAATTAGGTCAACAAGAAAAATTTTTTCTTTATTAAATCCCCCGGATAGAGTCCGTGGGGACGAAGGTGCGTTCTGCGTTCTGTGTTCTTCTTAAGATTTCTCTAGTAATTTTTTGAGCGCAACAAACTATAGTTAAAGATTTTCCCAGTCGTAAACAGTTGAGAGCCAGATATTAATAAAGCACTGGATGCAAGCATGGCAACAAGAGATACTAGCGTAAAGGCATTACTCGTAAAAAGCATGACTGTAATTCCTAAGGCTATCAAAAACCATGCTAAATTCTGGTATTTACGAAGGCAGGTGAAGACTACAACCCCTGCAAGACATAGAAGGACACCTGGAATGCGTACAGAAATACCAATCTGAGTATTCACTGTTAAAATCAAAATTCCTGCAACCATCATCACCAAGCCTACAACCTTACCCAAACGCTCCTTTGCAGATGGCTTCGTGTTCGGAACCAATTCAATCTGAAGTACTGTGGGTGGATTATTCAGTATAGTATTATCAGATGGATTAACTATTTCTTGTTTGTGTAGAAATATAAATGTTACTTTACCGCCATGACCTAGGTCTATTTTATCTCCCAACTTAAGCGGATAGCGCTTTGTAGGCTCTAGCTTGATATTGTTGAGATATGTGCCATTGGCGCTGCTCATATCAACAAGATAATAAGTATTTTTCTCTACTTGAATTTCTGCATGAAGTCGAGAAACAAAATCGGCATTTGGCAAGGTTGAAACATTGATATCTGGCATGATTTTGTCTTTCGGCTTGCCTAGGCGAATAACAGAAAAATTCTGCGGCAACTCAAAAGAAGTGTCGGTTTGAACATGAAACAGCTCTAAAATCAGCCCGGTTGTCTGTGATCTGCCTGGGTTTTGCATGGCTTGTTTTTACGGAGCAATTTCTCAATAAATTTAGATTGCCTTGTTTGGTAGCAAAAATGCTATATGTAATAATTCTCTATATTATTGTCTCAATCTTAATACTTCTGCTATCTGTTATTTGTAACATCTTATATTAAGCTAATTAACGGTTTACGGTATCGAAGACGGCAGATTCACTCTATGTCAGTATAGCAGACTACTCCACAGAAAATATGTCTGCTGTTACCAGCTTCTCCAAAAAAGCTTCAAGTTTATCAGTAAGCTTGGTTTCGCAGAGTGTGCCCTCTGCGTCCACTGTGAAAAATTATTCTCATCATACAGTATGTCAAACAACGCCGGAGTATAAATATTCTTCACGCTCAGATTTTTTTCGGATGAACACTCAAAAACCCGGAGTAAATCACAAAGCCTCTAAAATAGCACTCCTTAATAGGAGTGTTGGATTTTGTCCGTTCTAGAACTCATATCATGTTCGGTTAATTAGTTATGATTACCACGTTGACTGCACCCCACACGCCAGTCGCCTGCGGAGGGAAACCCTCCTGCAGCGCTGGCTCCCCTTTATCCCCTCCCCGCATGCGGGGAGGGGAGGTTTTGGCGCAAGACAAAACCGGGGTGGGGTTCTTCAGGAATGATAAGTAATCAACCGAACCTGATATCATGCCACACTTAAAAATGATTTACTACCAAACGACACTTAATGGAATCACCACGTCGATGTTAACTGGCTTCTTCGTTGGTTGGCGCAGTCCACATACTAGCCAAACGCACTACCAAATTCTGCATAATAGCGACTTCATTGTGCTTGCCATTGATACTACCACGAATCATGTGGTTGGGTTTATCACCTGCATCTCAGACGGAATCCAGTCTGCATTTATTCCTCTTTTAGAAGTTCTGCCATCTTATCACCGGCAGAGCATTGGTTCAGAGCTTGTTCGTCGTCTTCTTGCCCAGATAGAGCATCTTCGGTGCGATTGATTTAACCTGTGCTCCTGATTTGCAGCCGTTCTATGAATCCCTGGGGTTCACTCGCACTGTCGGTATGTGCTTACGCCAGTACTAAGAGCAAGGAATCAACTCCCACATTGGTGTCTATAGCCAAAAGCCCAGTCGTTGTGACTGGGCTTTAATAAGAGACAGTGGGTTATGTCCCGTTCGGCTAATTATAAGAGATTAGATATAAGTGATTACGCTAATAATATCTACCACAAAAGACATACCAATTCCGGAAAAAATCAACAAGAAATTTAACTTCAAGATTGGAGCAGCTTTCGGTAGAATCAGGCAGCACTGAATTGCAAAAGGGAGAAAAGCTGTGAGCGCGACGTATACCGGAGGCTGTCAATGTGGACAAATTCGTTATGAAATCCGTGCTGAACCGTTAACTCTGTATCTCTGCCACTGTCAGGAGTGTCAGAAACAATCTTCCAGTGCTTTTGGAATGTCCCTCACTGTGCCACGAGATGCTGTTGTCATTATCCAAGGACAACCGAAAGCTTGGACACGTAAAGCTGATAGTGGACGTGAGGTGACTTGTCTGTTCTGCGGTGACTGTGGAACGCGACTGTTTCATGAGCGGACTTACAGTCAAGAAACCATCAACGTCAAAGCCGGAACGCTAGATGACACAAGTTGGTTACGCCCTGTGGGTAACCTTTGGACACGTAGCGCTCAGCCGTGGGTGACGATTTCAGACGAGATGCTCAATTATGAAGGACAGCCAAAGGATGTGCGTCTTTTGTGGGAGAAATGGGCAGAACAGCATTCATGAAACTTTGAAAAGAGCTATTCTTACTCTTGTTTCACAGTAGCGTATGCCCAATCCAACCAGGGTAGCAACGCTTCAATATCTGCTGTTTCTACTGTAGCTCCACCCCAAATCCTGATTCCAGGCGGTGCGGCACGGTAGGATGCGATATCAAAAGCGACTTCTTGCTTTTCGAGAAGTTTCGCCAATTTCTTAGCAGATTCTGCCTGCTTTTCTGGACTTAAGCCTGTAAACCAATCATCAACAATCTTGAGGCAAATCGAGGTACAAGAACGGGTTTCTGGCTTCTCTGCCAGGAATGCTGCCCAACTGCTTTGCTCAACCCAGCGGGCAATTGTTGCTAGATTTGCTTCGCTACGACGAATCAGCCCTGGAAGCCCGCCAATACTTTCTGCCCAAAGTAATCCATCAAGCGCATCTTCTACACACAGCATTGATGGCGTGTTGATGGTGTCGCCTTTGAAAATTCCTTCAATCAGCTTACCTTTTTGTGTCAAGCGAAAGAGCTTCGGTATCGGCCAAGCAGGTACATAGCTTTCCAGGCGTTCGACAGCACGGGGTGAAAGCACGATGACTCCATGCTGCGCTTCTCCTCCTAGTACCTTTTGCCAAGAGTAGGTGACAACATCCAATTTTTCCCAAGGTATTTCCATCGCGAAAACAGCAGAAGTGGCATCGCAAATGGTCAAACCTTGACGATCGCCTTTTATCCAATCGCCATTGGGTACCCTAACACCTGATGTTGTGCCATTCCATAAAAATACGACATCATGACTCAAATCAACTTGATTGAGGTCTGGCAAACTGCCATAAGTTGCTTTAATAACGTTGAGATCAGGCAACTTCAATTCATCTACGACATCTTTAACCCATTCCAAACCAAAGCTTTCCCATGCCAAGATATCAAGGGGGAGCTTTCCCAACAGTGACCACAATGCCATTTCCACTGCGCCTGTATCGGAAGCGGGAACGATTCCTAAGCGATAATCAGCAGGAACACCGAGAATCGCTTTGGAGCGCTCAATGACTTCCTCTATACGAGCCTTGCCATCTGCAGAACGGTGAGAGCGACCTACACAGGCGTTTTCCAGCTTGGAAACAGACCAGCCTGGGCGTTTCGCGCAAGGACCGGAGGAAAAATGAGGAATCCGTGGTTTTGTTGTTGGAGGAGTAAGATGTGGTGACATACAAGATACTTTAGTACAGATGCGACCTAGTCGAAGGTCGTAACCCGCTATTACTTTACGTCTTGGTTTGTCCTAGGTCAACAGTCAAAATTTATGAACTTCTGCACAAAATATAGATGTCTAATGGTAATCAATTGACTGTCACTTTTTCTTAGGGGAAACAACCTCAAACTCGAAAAAACCAATGCGACGGTCATCAACGTAGACGGAGATCGTATGTTTCCCAGTAGGATCGCCAGAAGCAATAGTCCAAAAGTTTTCAATGACTCCTTTGTTTGCTAACTGTGTGCGCTTCGTTACTGCTTCCCTACCATTGGGTGATATTGAAAAATTTTCACCACTTGCTGTACTCCAAGTATTAGGCAGTTTTGGTAATTGAAGGATTTCTCGCCATGTGACTTCATTTTGGTTGTCTTGAAGCTGAATGCGCCATCCATAGCGTTTTCCCTCTTTGAGTGGCACTTTACTTGTGGGGATAAAGCTCATGCTGTTACTATCATCTCTTAAAACCCCAAACTCAGCTTTCTTCACAGTTATCGTTTTAGTATTGACTGATTGGGAAGATACGATGTCATTCACAGCTAAAGAAGATACAACCCATGATGTTAGCCAGCAAGAAGCTAGCACTGTGCCGTAAGCTAATTTTTTCATTAGCATCAGTTTTTTGTTAAAAAGTGCTTTTTAATTCATATATGAATGAATCTCCTTTTTTCAGATAAACTGCTGACATTTCTGATGGATTAATGTTAAGTTTTGCTTATAGCACTTAGGGTAAGGAACGCAGGACTCAGAACTCAACAATTCAAAATTAAGAATTCAGGACTCAGGAGAAAGAAAATTTTTCTCAGTCCTGCGTTCTGAATTCTGCTTAAAAAAGATTCATTAACAGTTAAAGTAGTGGTTGACACTGCATCAAGCACGTTCGTCACGCGCTAAAACACTGTATAAGGGCGATTAATTGTTCATGTACCTAACTAAATTTCAGTCAATATAAACATTTAATACCCACGAAATGCATTCAGGCTGCAACGAGAGGCATGGGTCTCTAACTTGCTCAACGCATACCAAGTGAATAGTTCAATGATGCCGTCGCTTACCAGAAAGTGTTCTGCTTGAAAAGCCTGGACTGCTTGCTCAGTTTTTGCTCCAAAAATACCATCAATGGCACCATAGTAGTAGCCACCAGCTTTGAGGGCTTCTTGAACAGCTTTGACTATAGTTCCCGTACTGCCAATACAAAGTTTTGGCAAGCTCCCAGATCCCTGGCACAAATATGCCCAAGTCTTTTCTCCCACAACCCCATCTATAGTTAAGAAAGCAAGACACTGCAAGTATTTCACCGCATCTCGGGTTTGTCGGTCAAAGTAACCTGTGGTAGAAACTGATAAAGGAGAGACTGATACGGTATCTAGTTGAACGAGCCTTTGGTTTAGGGCTTTCTGCATTTCTTTAACAATTTGACCGCACGCACCATATTGTAAGGTTGGTTTCTTTGTAGGGAATCGAGTTGCAACAGACAGAATCATGATCTCATTTGTAAGATGTAAGGAGATCTTAAAGACTTATAAAAGAAACATTAAAGTTCCCTAAAATCATTATGTCAAAAGGAAGAATTCTTTTTTTGGATACCAGTAGTCTAGTCAATTATTTATCTGCTCAAATCCACTGAGTTCAGTTATGTGGATTAACTCCTACTCCCATCAGGAGTGCAAAATTACGTATTTCTTCGTTCGTATCCTAATTGATCGCGCAATATTGTTAAATATGTATGACACCCGGTAACTCAACAAATCTATTGGTGTATAAAATTTGCCTAAAATTCTCGAAAAAATAAAGTAGATTTGGGGATTACTCTTTCTGTTATTGTAGTACAATTGTTCTAGTAGACAGACTTTTGGTCTTGGGGAGCATCGCAATCATGCAGGCAGTTTGTGCCAATGCCCTTTGGGCACGCTACGCGAACGCAAGAAAGCACTGCGCTACAACCAGCAATCGCCCTTGATTGGGGTAGGAGTTACAAATGCTCAGCCGTTTGACATTCGTTAGTGTGCTTGTGAAGCATTATAATCCAGCGCTTCACTGGTCTACCTGTGAAGCTTGGATTTGAATGACAGATGATGGTGAACACAAAGTAGGCGATCGCCGCAGGCGGGCACTCCGTGCCAATGCCCTTTGGGCACGCTCCGCGCGTTCGCGCGGAGCGCAGTGCCCTCGTGCCCAATCGCTATTCGGGGCACAGGCATTGCCAATCGCTCGGTGACACTCGATCTCAAGGGGCAGAATGACTTAGAAATCCTACTTCATGAGCATAATACAGGGAATCAACCAAATTCTTTATTTAATCTCTTGAATTTACAGATTCCTCCTACTCTTGTACACCCATAGTGAACTTCTAAAAAAACAGTATTATTTAATACCATGACAACACAAGTGAAGAGCGCAATTGCAGCCCAAGGTAGCGAACAAGCAATTGCACAATCAGACTTTGAGCAACAATATTTAGAAGAACAAGCTGAAGAACAAGCTAATGCTGTCAAAAGGCTTATTGACGACAGTATTTCCTTTGAAATGCTAGCTGATGCCACCGAAACAATTCTGCGTCATGCTTTTTGGTTAGCTAAGCAAAAACAGAAGCGCTCATTGAGGGAGTATAGAAAGCTACTTGGTGACCAAGGTTGGAAAGGCGAGGAAAAAAGATATCTTAAGATTGCGGCAGCATTTCAAAAGTTTTCGCCCCAAGAGTTAGCACAAATTGAACCAAGCACCGTATATCATCTAGCAGAAAACAGCAAGAAGTATAAGCAAGTCATAGACAGGCTACTAGACTTAACTGCAATCACTCAAGAGGCTGTGCGTTCCTTAATTAGAGAAAACCGCACCCCCAGAGAACTAAAACCTGAAAAACCAAGTATTTGGCGGCGCACAAAGAATGGAGGGAGGTACTGTCAAATTCCGCCGATACACGAAACAGAGGAACGGACTGGGACTACCCTGCAAAAGATGATGGATGAAGAGGGTTTGAGCGCACAGAATATTGTGGCAGAAGCTGTCGCTCTGCGGCAAGCTTACAAGGAAGGGCGGCTTGCATTTGTGGAAAAAAAGGCAATTTAATTTTAAGTTTGCCAGCATTTTGTCTTTTTTGGACTTTGGTAAAAAATCGGCAGTAGGGGATCAAGCTGCATTGTGAGTCTAAACTGTTAAATTCAATAGTCTAAAAAACCCGGTTTGTTTGAAAAACCGGGTTTTTTGACTTAGAAGCTATTTGTAAATGATTATGAAGAATGAATTAACACTTTGTAATCCGTTTCAACTTTATTTCAATCCCTCATAAGGATTCATATAAATCAGCCTCTGCTACCAGAAACAGAATACCAAATTCAAGGAAACGAGATATTTTGCCTCAAATGAAAATAGTTCTAACTATCAGTCTTGATTGATTTACACGGGCATATACTTGGGTTCGCCATTGTATGTGCACCCTTATCCCAAGTACATCATAGCCCTATTGTTATAGACAGTTTGCCACAGTTTTCTATCATGCGCGATCGCGAAGCGGGAGAAAAGCGCCATCGCACTCCATAGGCAAAATTTGTCAAGAAATGTAAATGTTGTTCAATGCTTGCGTAATTGTCCGAATAACCACTGAATAAGTAAATGAGGGTTCAAGGAAAATCGCGTAAAGGACAAAAGAAATTTCTTCTGAAGATTTGCGTAAAACTCCAAAGAACCCCTGAATAAGTAAATGAGGGTTCAAGGAAAATTACGTAAAAGACAAAAAAAATCTTAATATTTGCGTAAAACTCCGAACAATCCCCGATAAGTAAATCAAGGTTCAAGGAAAGTTACAGCTTAGAAAAAAAATCTTTTGAAGATTTGCGTAAAACTCCGAAAAACCACTGAATAAGTAAATGAAAGTTCAAGGAAAGTTACGTAAAAGACAAAAGAAATTACATCTAACTGAAACAAAACTTACCTTACTTCGACCAAATCACTATCAAAATCTAAAAGGACTAAAAAATGTCTAACTACAATGTCGGTACTCTACCCTCTAACGGTACCCCTGTTATCCGCAATAACTACTCTTTAACTCCAACGCAAACTACTGATGTGTTTGAGTTTAGAATCGGTAGCACCAGTGATATCAACCTGGCACTTACAGGTATTACCAATGGCGATGATGCCGATTTAAAATTGTATCGAGACAGCAACGGTAACGGTCGCTTCGACGCGAATAGCGATCAGTTCGTCGCAAGTTCCACTCGAGGAGGTAACAACGATGACTCGATTAATCTTGCTGATCGATCTGCTGGTACCTATTTTGCCCAAGTTAATCGCTTTTCAACCAGCAGTGGCAATGTTACTTACGATTTAGCCTTGTCTACTGCCAATCCTAGCAACCTTCTCCCCAGAGAAGTTAATCTTGGCAACCTGTCACATGATGTCACAGAACATGGTAGCATTAATAACAACAATACTTCTGATGTCTACGGTTTCTCTCTCGGATTATTTGAGGGTGTCAACATTAGACTGAGCGGACTGAGCGCCGATGCTGATATCCGACTGATTCGTGACCGTAACGGAGATCGCAACGTTGACTCAAGCGATGAAATCGTGCGGTCTGCAAGAGCTGGTAGTAATTCCGAAGCTCTTATGAATATTAACGAATCTGGGAACTACTTCGTCCAAGTTTATCAGTACGGTAGTGCCAGCACCAATTACACTCTGGGCTTTGACCACTTTACTACCTCTTATCCTTTAGTTTAAGCATCGCTTGAGAGGTGTCATGGTAGAAAGTTGTGTGAGCTACAAGTAATTGAAAGCATTGCATGACAATGCTTCCAATAAGTTAAAATTAGATTACGGCGGCAGAGATCCATACTTGGACTTTGCCGCTCATGTTCAAGATTACTGCATTTTTTGAATATTTGCACGCGCTTGGAAGAGTTATTCCAATAAATATGACTACAGTTTTACAAATTGGTAATCGCGCGATCGCAGCTTCTGAAATTATTCCTTTACTAGCTAGTAATAACATCATCCCGCAATTAATATGCGAGAGCATTATTGATCAGGCGATCGCCCCAATCACTTGCACAAAAGAAGAAACGGCTGATGCTCTAGAGCAATTTTATCAGCATTGGGATTTGACAAGCGAAGATAAAAGACAAGCTTGGCGGGAACGTTATGGTCTGACCCAAGAACAGTTAGAACTCATGGCAACGCGAAAGCTCAGAATTGAAAAATTCAAACAAGCCTCTTGGGGACATCAACTAGAATCTTACTTTCTCAAACGCAAAAGACAGCTAGATAAAGTTATTTACTCCTTAATTAGAACCGAACAAAGAGGAACCGCCAACGAACTCTACTTTCGGATTAAAGAAGGAGAACAATCCTTTGCTGAACTTGCAGCTGAATATTCCACGGGTCCAGAAGCCCAAACGGGCGGAATCATCGGTCCAGTGGAATTTGGTAGTGTCGCTCCCAATTTTGCCCAGCTACTTTACACAAGTCAAGTGGGTGTGATTCAGCCACCCGTGCCTTTTGGAGAATCATGGATGATTGTGCGCACTGAAAAGCTAGTTCCAGCACAGTTAGACAATTTCATGCGCCAAAGATTGCTACAGGAGAATTTTGAAGTTTGGTTTAAACAGCAACTCACTCAACTCTCGCCTGAAGAAAAAATTTGGATGGGAGTCAACCCCAAATCAGCGCAGATTCAAGAGGCGAACGTCGCCTAGAACAGAAGGGGATGGCGAGAAATTATAAAAATTTGGTGCAGCATATGACCAATACCACTATTGATATTAAAGAATTTTTTACAGATGTATTTCCTTTCAAACATCTGCCTGAGAATGTACTAGAAAATTTATTAACAAAAGTACAATTTTTGCGCTACCGCATGGGGCAAGTGATAGTGACGCGGGAAGTGATGCCCCAACAGATTAGCATTATCTACTCTGGGCAAGCCCGCCTGTTAGGCTTCGACAAACGCACAGAGAAACCTGACACGCTGAAGTTGCTGCAACCAGGAGAAGTTGTGGGTTGGGTGAGTCATGTGCGGGGCGTGGCTTGTGAAACAGTAATAGCCTCTACAGAAGTGATTTGCTTCAGTTTAGCGATCGCCGATTTTCTTAGTGTGATCAAGCACGAGTCGGCTTTTGCAAAGGCGCTGCACCAAAATGCAGCATTAGTAGAAGTGTATGAGTTGTTGGGCGAAGAACTCAGTCGGCGGGCTGATGGCAAGACTGATTTAGTTAGACTATCGCGAACTGCTTGGGAAGCTGCTATTGTACTCACACTTCCTGCAGCAAAAGATATGAGATCCCCCCTTTATAAGGGGGATTATCTGTGGCTAGTGAGCAGCAGTTCTCAAGCTGAGTTTCCGGTAGGTAGCCCTCTAGAGTTGAACGGTACTAACCCCAAACTGTACCTCAACGCAAATATGCGTCTGGTAGGTTTACCCAAATCTTTGCTCCCAGCACTACCAGAAAGGCCACCAACGCCAACAACAGCAGATTCTTGGCTAGCAGAAATTCCTTACGCCCCAGAGATTGCCACAAAACCAGAATCAGCCAAGCAGTCTAAACGAGCAAAGTACCCCTACATCCGGGCACGAGGTCCGGTGGATGCATCCTTGGCTTGCTTCCAGATGTTGAGCCAGTATTTTAATATGCCGTTCCGCCGAGATATGCTGCGGCGGGTTGTGACGAAACAGTATGAACGCACCAGCAGTATATCTCTGCAATTTTGCGCTGCAGTAGCAGAGTTGATGGGGTTGACAACGCAGATAGTCAAGATTCCCGCGTCTACAGTTAGCCGCTTGCAACCTCCGGTGATGATTTCCTGGCAAGACAGTTTTGCCATCATCTACAAAACCAGCAACCAAGAATTACTCATCGCCGTTCCAGAAATGGGACTAGTGCGCCGCAAATCCCGAGACTTTGCCGAAACCTGGGGACAAGAGGGCGAAGTGCTGCTGCTGCAACCGACAAAAGAAACCCCCAAGTCGCGGTTTGGTCTTTCGTGGTTTGTGCCTGCATTACGTCGCCACCGTAAGGTCCTGATTGAAGTGCTGATTGCTTCTATCGTGGTGCAAATTTTTGGGTTGGTGAATCCCCTAGTCACACAGGTGATTATCGACAAAGTCCTGGTTGGCAACAGCCCTGACACCCTGACAGTTTTCGGTATCTTTTTGATTGTAGTGTCGGTGGTGGAAGCGGTACTCACTAATGTCCGCACCCATTTGTTTGTGGATACCACTAACCGTATTGACCTATCGCTAGGTTCTGAAGTTATTAATCACTTGTTGCGTCTGCCCTTATCTTATTTTGATCGGCGTCCAGTGGGGGAATTGGCAACCCGAGTTAATGAACTCGAACACATTCGTTCCTTCCTTACAGGTACGGCTTTAACGGTGGTGATGGATGCGGTCTTTTCAGTCATCTACATCTTCGTGATGGGGATTTATAGCTGGGTGCTGTCTTTAGTAGCACTAGCAACAGTACCGCTGTTTGCCTTGTTGAATTTGTTGGTTTCTCCAGTCATGCGGCGACAGTTACATGAAAAAGCCGAACGCAACGCCGAGACACACTCCTACTTGGTGGAAGTAATGGCGGGAATGCAGACAGTCAAGGCGCAAAATTTGGAGATGCGATCGCGTTGGCAATGGCAAGAACGCTACGCCCGCTATATCAGTGCTGGGTTTAAGACTATTTCTACCCAAACAACTGCTGGTTCTTTAAGCAATTTCCTCAATAAACTCTCCAGTCTGTTGGTGCTGTGGGTGGGGGCGTATCTTGTCCTCAACGGGCAACTTACCCTAGGACAACTCATTGCCTTCCGCATCATTTCCGGCTATGTCACCAGCCCTCTGCTACGGTTAGTGCAACTGTGGCAGAATTTCCAAGAAACTGCCCTGTCCCTACAACGTCTCAGCGACATTCTCGACTCACCCCAAGAAACAGAAGGCGAACGTCAAAATATCCTTATGCCGGCAATTGAAGGTCACGTCCGCTACGAAAATCTCTCTTTCGGCTTCCGTGCGAATGGACCTTTGCAACTGTGCAACATCAACCTAGATTTTCCTGCTGGTTCCTTTATAGGCGTTGTCGGTCAAAGCGGTTCTGGGAAAAGTACACTGCTAAAATTGCTACAAAGGCTTTACGAACCGAAGTCAGGGAAAATCTTGATAGACGGCTACGACATCAGCAAAGTGGAACTTTATTCCCTGCGGCGTCAGATTGGCATGGTACTACAAGATACCTTGCTATTTGACGGGACAGTGCGAGAAAACATTGCCTTGGCGTATCCTGATGCTAGTGATGAGGAGATTATTGCTGCTGCCAAAATTGCCTATGCCCATGATTTTATTATGTCGTTGCCCAACGGCTACAACACATCTGTAGGTGAGCGGGGTTCAGGGCTTTCTGGGGGACAAAGGCAAAGGATTGCGATCGCCCGCACCGTCCTGCAAAATCCCCAATTGCTGATCCTCGATGAAGCCACAAGCGCCTTAGATTACAACGCAGAAGGACAAGTCTGCCGCAACTTGGCGTCAGCATTCAAAGACAAAACAGTATTTTTTATAACTCATAGGTTAAGTAGTATCCGTAATGCCGACGTAATTCTCATGATGGATCAAGGCGCAGTGGTGGAACAGGGAACCCACAAAGAATTAATGGCGCTGAAGGGTTATTACTACTGTTTGTATCAGCAACAAGAAGCGCAGATGTAGAGAGTAGTTAGTGAGAAAACAATTAACAAATGTAGAGACGTGTCATGGCACGCCTCTACAACAACCAATAACTTGTTAGCAGAATATTTATGAATACTGAATATAACTTTGACCAACCCGTTATTCTACAACAATCTCCTATTTGGTCACGAACGATTGCCTGGGGAATTGTTGGTGTTACTGTTTTTACAGTCATTTGGGCATCGGTGTTTAAAATTGATGAGGCAATTCCCGCTAGTGGTAAGCTAGAACCACAAGGTGCAGTCACTGATATTCAGGCTCCCGTCGGTGGTGTTGTCAAGCTAATTCACGTTAAAGACGGTCAGCAAGTCAAAAAAGGTCAACTTCTGATTAGCCTAGAACAAACCACGGCACAGGCGCAGCTCATATCATTCCAAAAAAATCGCGCCGCCTTACTGCAAGAAAACGAGTTTTACCGCCGCCATCTCATGGGGCATGTGTCACCAAACCTCAAGAATGTAGTGACACTGAATATTAGACCAGAAATCGCCTCCTTAACCCAGAGTCGCGCCGCAATAGCTGCGGAAAATCAGGTTTATCGATCGCAGTTAAACGGTTCTACTGCGGGAGTTATTCTGACTCCAGATCAACAATTGCGCTTGCGAAGTCGCCAGTTGGATTTTAGTTCACGCTTGGCGGACACTCAGTTAGAAAAACAAAAGACGCAAGAGAAATTGAGCCAAAACCAATTGGAGTTAGCCAGTGCTAAAGATATGCTGGCAATTAATCAAAAAATTCTCAAGGATATGGAACCGGTGATGAAGGAGGGCGCGTTTCCCCGGATGAGGTTCTTGACACAGCAGCAGGAAGTTCTCAAATCCCAGGCAGAAGTTGCCCGACTCACGAAAGAACAGCAGCAATTAAAGTTAGGAATTACCCAGGCACAAGAAAAACTCCGCAATACTGAGGCTTTATCTAAAGAAGACTTACTATCACGAATTACGACAAATGACAAGAGCATAGCCGAAATCGACAGTCAGCTGACTAAGATCATTCTGGAAAACCAGAAGAAAATCAACGAGATTGACAGTCAGATAAGTCAGACGCAATCTACCTTGAAATATCAGAAAATGACCTCTCCGGTGGACGGAACTGTTTTTGAACTGAAAGCCAAAACTCCAGGATTTGTGGTTAACTCCAGCGAACCAATTCTGAAAATTGTTCCTAAAGATAACTTGATTGCCAAAGTCTACATCACGAACCGTGATATCGGCTTTGTCAAAGAAGGACAGAATGTCGATGTGAGAATTGATTCCTTTCCTTTCCAACAGTATGGTGATATCAAGGGCGAGCTCATTTCGATTGGTTCAGATGCCCTACCTCCAGACCAAGTTTATAATTTCTACCGTTTTCCTGCAAAAGTACGCTTGGATAGGCAAACAGTGCTGATTCATAATCGTCAACTCCCACTGCAATCGGGTATGTCAATCAATGCGAATATCAAATTGCGCCAGCGCACTGTTATGAGTATCTTCACTGATTTCTTTGTGCAAAAAGCCGAAAGCTTGAAATTCATCCGTTGAAGAGGAGGATGGGGAGGGCTCAAATTCAAAATTATAAATTCAAAATTCACGCATTAAGAATTCTTTTTTTTGTTCGCTTCGCGTGCCGTAGGCATACTTTGAATTTTGTTCGCTTCGCGTGCCGTAGGCATACTTTGAATTCTCCGCAGAGGGTTGGGGTGAGGTAAAGCAGGAATTATAAGTTAGCAACAAAAGCAGTAAAGCAGACAATATCACGACAAAGGGTAATGCTCCAGAGTCCCTTTGTGAGCAATACTGAAAATGCTTGCTCTGTTTGCCACCACTGCTATGGACCGACTGGAGGAACTATTACGCCGCTTAGTTGACGAAGCCTGTGGACACCCACCCGGAAGCCCAGAACGTCAAAAACTGCTCACGCGAATCATTCGCTTAACCGCCAGCAAACTTTGGAGGGAAAGTACTCCGCACTATCAGGATGCACTGCAACAAACCTGGTTGTATTTTTGTCGCAACATTTGTGAAGGTACAACAGGGCAAACGTATGATCCGTCTTTAGGTAGTGTTATAACTTGGCTGAATGTTTACTTGAAACGCAGACTGCAAGACTTTTACCGCCAGCAGCAGCGACAACAAGCCAGAACAGTCTCTGCTAATATCAATACTGCTCGCTCAGGTGAAGCAAATGAAATCATTGACCCTGTAGATAACCTTCCCGCGGAACCTGATGTTCCTCCTATTTTAGAAAACGTTAGGTTGTGGGCAGAAAAAGATGAGGATGGACAACTGTGCCAGACTCACATTCAAGGGCGTCCGCAAGTGAATTGTCAAATGTTAATTTTGAAACGTTTGCCGCCGGAAGCAGGTTGGAAGGAACTGTCAGCAGAATTTGGGCTGCCAGTTTCTACTTTGAGTAGTTTTTATCAACGCCAGTGTCTTCCTCGTTTACGTAAATTTGCTGAGAAAGAAGGTTATTTATAGCGGTTCTTAATTGAATGCACTACAACAATCTTTTTTCTTACAGGGAACGCTTCGTTCCATTAGCAATAATCCCAATCAGATTCAACTTACTCAAGATTTCTGTTGCTTGTATCAGTTCATTACGGGTCACTTGATCCATGCGCCCGACCATCACAATCCCATGACACAGAGATGCCATAATCCTGGCATCAACTGTGCTGAGAATGGAAGAAGTATCTATGAGCACAACGTCATAATTTTGCTCGAAAAACTCAAGCAGTTCTTTCATTCGTGCAGAGCTTAATAGCTTAAGTGTATCTTCTGGTGTAGGTCCAGCAGTCAAAACATCAATAGAGGGATGAATGGGCTGGATGTATTCCTTAACTGAGGAATTTGTTTCCTCAACTAACAACAGGGATAGTCCCCAATCATTGGTTAATCCCAAAATTTTGTGCAGGTTGGGCTGTCGCAGGTTGGCATCAATCAATAGAACCCGTTGATGCATACGGGCAGCGCTCACTGCAAGTCCCAGCGCCAAGGTTGACTTCCCTTCTCCAGATCGTGCTGAAGTCAACATCACAGACTTGTAGGGAACAGAAGGCTTTGATATTTGAATATTTTGGTACGCCATATCGAGTGTTTCATGGGAGGGCAATAAGGCGTAGACGTTAAGTTGCTTTTCGTCAGATATGGCTTCTTTTGAGAAGGCAGCGAGTAGGTGTTGCAAAGGCAGGCGGAACAACCTCTTTTTGGTACTCAGCAGTGAAATTTCTGGAACTGTCCCTAGTAAACGGAGGTTTGTCAGCCTCTGTAACTCTTCTGGAGAAGAGACGGCATTGTTAGAGATTTCTGACATCAAGGCGGTTGTCACCCCGAAAATTGGTGCTAATAAAACTCCCCCAAGTAATATCAATAGCTTATTGCTACCCAAATATGTTCCCCGTTGGGGTTCTTCCAATACTTGCAAATCAAACCCTCCCTGAGCAATCATCAACCCTAAAGATTGTTGCATTGCCATCAGTTGCTCAAGTGTTTTACGATTTGTTTCCACTTCTGGCAGCAGGCGGTTGTACTCTGCTATCAAACTTGGGTATTTGCTAAGCTCCGCGCGAATTTGCGCTTCTGAGTTAGCGAGGCTCTTTTCATTGGCACGCAGCCCTAAGACATTTGTCTGTACCTGAATTAGCTCTTCCACAAGCTTCAAGTCAACTTCTGGTACTTGCCCTCCTGTCAGCAGTGCTTCTGTACCAGACGATTCCTCTGTACCCAATTGCTTCTGTTTGAAGAAAGTAGCTGGGGTCGCTTGCACAGCTTTGTTTCCTAGCGATCGCTTAATCTCCTCTTGTAGTAACGCCACTTGACTACGCCGCTGCTGTACCAGTTTTTGAACTTCTGGATAGTCATCTGTATAGCGCAACCGCTCCTGAGTTAAAGCCAAGTCAGTCTTTTGAACCTCATTAAGTAGTGTTTGGTAGCGAGTTGACTGACTCAGACGAAAGGAGATAAGTGCATTCTCGGGTAAGAACGACAATTCTTGTTTTAAGTTGTCGTAACGAGCTTGTAAGTCTTTAAGCTGTGCGCGAGTGATTCTCAGCTGTTTCTTAATATCAGCAAGAGATTCCAGAAGAATTTTGCTTTGCACCTCTGGGTTGAGTAAATGATGTTTTTTACGAAACTGTTCTAAAGTTTTCTCAGCTTGAACCATTTTCTCTTTGACCTTAGGCAGCCTTTCGTTGATCAAAGAAAGCCTTTTAGAAAGGCTCTGTTTTCGTAGCTCTATGTTATGTTCTTGATACACATTTTGTAGAGCCTGAAGAACTTTTTGTGATCTCGTTGGTTCGTTGTCCTTGAAAGACATTTCAAAGACTTGATGAATGACTTTATTCTCAGCTATTTGCCGCTCTAATAAATTGATAGCCAAAGGACTTTGTTGACCCTTCTTGCCCTTGATATCTTCTACTGTCAAATATGGATAATCAGAACGTAGCAAATTAACTGCCTTCTGAATCAACGTGGAACTCAGCATCAGTTTATGCTGAAGAGTGTAGTCAATCATGTCAACATTAGGGTTAGTAAAATTGCTTTCTACACCTTCTTGGATATGACTTGATCCTACCCCTTGATTAAGCTGAGAACTCACCAGTATCTGTATAGTACTTTGATACGTCGGTTTTGCAGTTAAAGCCAGAAGGCTAGCAACCGACATGACTACGCCAGAAACACCCAAGATTTGTAAGCGTCGGCGAAGCAGAATTGTAGAGAGTTTTCTGCCCTTAACCTTGCTTTGTGGGGAAGCAATAACTATTTGCCCACGCTTCAGACTAATGTCAGCCACAATCAAAGTCCTCTTAATTATATCGAATTACTTTTTCTACAAGATGGTGAGAAAATTTTTTTAGGAGTTCAAACAAGTGCAGGAGGGAGTCGCTCACAAGACATTTATTTTCAACTGTTGTGACTTCATAAACTCCTTCTTTTATTCCTACACCATACACTATTTTAACTTGGGGATAACATTGCCCTTAGAGGATGTTTGAAAAGTATTAGGCGAATATAATTCGCTACTACACAAGCAAAGTCCACCTCCGTGGACTAATGAAAAATTAAGAGTTTCAGAACCTGCGGAGGCAGAGAGAAGTCCTGCAGGCGGGTTTCCCGCCGTAGGGAACTTCGGAGTTTTGTCTGTATAGCCAAGCCAGTGCGTTGCGGGGGTTCCCCCCGTTGTAGCAACTGGCGTGCGATTTCTAATCGCCAGGATACATAAAAATAAGCTTTTAAGACATCCTCTTAATTTTCACTCATAAGTTCAAAAGTAAAACATAGATTGCTAATGACTCTCTCTGACTTGGAACAACATCCACCAAAAATAGCAAATCTTTTTTTAGACTACAACACTTGGAAGATGTCACCTCTGCTGATTTTTTTTAGTTTCATTTCAACCTAAGTGACAATATAGAGATAGTCAACCCATTTTGCCTATCTTTACCATATCGTTACTAGTCGAGCTTTTTTAGCTTTATAGTTATTTTGTAAGCTTTTTATACAATTTTTGGGTTAGTTTTCCTTTGGTGATAAATCTTGCGACGGTTACAAAAGTAGAACATAGTTAATGTTGTACTTTGCTTAAGCTGATTTCGTATTTTACTATACTTGTAAATACACTTAAATATATCTACTTTTTGAAATTTTGCTATTAACTCTAAATGCTTATTATAACAAGATAAGTAAAGCGAATATTTGAATATGTGGCGTTGAACAATAATAGAATGAGTGATTCAATGGTAACAGGCAAGTATGTGTGATATTTTTGTGTGAGTCACAGTTTGATAAAGATGACAATCGTATACAGAATGTTTGCTATCAAGCAGCTTCAAAGCTTGATATTTGTCTATTTACATTTATATATTTGTGTATTACTTTACTGAATAAGAGATAAAATACCGAGATATTTTTAATTTGATTGACTTTAACAATTAAAGATTTCGTAAAAATGAGAGAAAATGGGCGGAAAATAAAGAGATTTCCTTGTGTTGAGGAAACCGCCCGTTAAATCGTCTAGTACTCATCTGCTTTAATCATGCAATGACATTTCAATCACTTGTATAAGTTAGCTCAAGGTTAAAGTTGCCGAATTCAAGCAGTTGTACTACTTTGCCGTCTTTTAGCCTGCAATCAGTTGGGTGTTGAAAGTTTGTTCTTGTCGTTGTGGCTCAGACAACAGTTGGTAAGCATGATTCAGTTTTGCGGCGGAGACTTCCAGTAAATGTTGCTCAACTGCATTTCTAGGGAATACAAGGCGGCTTTCAATGCCATGTTTGCCAATGATACAAGGGAGCCCCAGAACGACCTCATCTCCCACCCCGTAGGTAGGTGAAGCCTTAACAGAAACCGTAAACATTCGCTTTTCATCTCGCAGAATGGCATCGACCAATTGAGCAACGCTTGTGGCAATGCCATAGCTGGTATGTCCTTTTCGCTGCATGATTGCCTTACCACGATCGCGAGTTACGTCGGCGAGTTCTATCTGAATCTGTTCTAATGACGTACCTTTGGGTAGCGGAAACTCAGTTAACGGAATCATCCCGATCGCAGCATTTGACCAAACTGGAAACTCACTATCGCCATGTTCCCCAATCACTTGCACATGCACATCGTACTTATCAACATTGAGTCGCTTACCAAGCTGATATTGTAGTCGGGCAGTATCTAAAACCGTTCCTGAGCCAAAAATTAAATGCTCTGATCGCGTGGACGTTTTGATCGCAATTCGGGTGAGAACATCCACAGGGTTGCTGACGAGAATGACGATCGCATCAGGGGCAACTCGATCTAATTCCCGCACAATCGGACGCAGAATTGCTGCGTTTGCGCCAAGTACATTCAAGCGTGACTGTCCAGGTGTTGGGGTTGCGCCAACAGTCACAACAATGATATCGGAATCGGCTAAATCTTCGTAGCGATTAGAGGGAATAACATCCATTTCCTCTAACAACGGAATGGCATCATTAATATCCCAGGCTTGTCCTTCGGCTTTGGATAAGTTGCGATCGAACAGCACCACCGTCACGGATTTACTGAGAAGTACCAAAGCGTTAGCAACGGCTGCGCCGACATTTCCTGCACCGACAATACCAACTTTAGAAGGTTTAATACTCATACTGACCTCATTTGTGAAACTGAGCCTTATTAGTTGTCAGCCGGAAACCACTTGCAAACGTAATTTGCCATCGACTAGAAACCATTGAGCGATCAAACCTCGCTTTTTAACAGTCTGAGCAACAAAGGAATCAAGAACGGTCTTCGTTTGAGATGGTTTGCTGCCGACGGTAAGTCATGCTTCACCCTCAGCTGAACTATATTATTCAATTTCATTCGAGTTGAAACCAGTCACGATTAGCCAGTTAACACTCAACTTAAGCACGAGAAATGAAGTGAACCCAAAGTTGGTTGTCTCCGTAAAAGAATTGCTGGATTTCCTTGCACGAACCATTCTTTGATTTCCTCAAAGTTGTTGTAGCACGATATTATGAGCTAGCTCAACCTTGAAGTGGTTCACAGATTGATTTGTTTTGCAGAGGTGAACCGATTTGTTATAGGCGCAATGAATCTATCTCCAAGGATTCTATGAAGGAAAGACAGCCTTTTTTATTTGTCGAGAAACGAAACGTTTTTCTCAACAGCTTCACGGCTTATGTGCAAATGATTAGCGGGAAAATCAGGATCGGAATAGCCAACGGCTAAGCCACAAATGATCAGTAATTCCGGTGGGATGTTCAACTCGCTGCGGATGATTTCGGGATAAGCCGAAGCGCGAAACCTCTACGCAAGTGCCAATGCCACGAGCAGTTAGGCTCAGCACCAGCGTTTGTAGATACATCCCCACACCCAAGGCATCCGCAAAGCCCATATCTTGGTGCATACAGATAATGCCGACCATTGGTGCGCCAAAAAATTCGTAATTGTGCAGAACAGCTAGCTGTCTACTCACTTTATCGTCACGAGCAATCCCCATCGCCCCGTAGACTTGTGCGCCCAGTTCCTGGCGGTAATGCTGGAAGGACTCTGGCAGCCCAAAGCTGGTGGGCGGCTGCTGCTTGGCTTGGTTTAGCAAAGCCTCTTGCAGACGATCTCGACGGGTGCCTTGGGCAAACACCACCGGCCACGGCTGGGTGTTTGAATTTGACGGCGCGAGCTGCGCTAGAGCGAGGGCTTCATCAAGCAAAGCCCGTGGCACTGGTTGAGATAAGAATTTGCGTGTTGAGTGCCGCTCTTTGATAGTTTGGTCGAGATCAAACATGTTTTATCAACCTCTATGAGAAATAAATGTGAACGCTCAACCAGGATTCCAGGGAGCTGCCTAATAAATAGGCTCTTCTAATCCTTACTTGGATGCCTATGCCAGGAAGTCATCCCCCTGACTTAGGCATTCACCTACGGCAGTTATGCGCTGAACCCTCCGTCGATCGTCAGGCTTGCACCCGTGATGTAACCGGACTCAGGACCAGCTAGATAAGCGACCATCCCCGCAATCTCCTCGACGGTGCCGTAGCGGGGCAGTGCCATGAACTGCTTTTTGAGCATCTCAGCAAACTCGCCCTCTGGGGGATTCATATCCGTAGCGACTGGTCCGGGCTGCACGTTGTTGATCGTAATCCCACGCGGTCCGAGGTCACGCGATAGCCCTTGCACAAGCCCTTGCAAAGCAGATTTGCTCATGGCATAAACGCCGCCACCGGCAAATGGCATACGTTCGGCGTTGGTGCTGCCGATGTTGATGATGCGTCCGCCCTCTTTCATATGCTTGACTGCGGCTTGCGTCGCCACAAACACAGCACGCACGTTAACGGCGAGGGTTCGATCAAAGTCCGCGAGCGTGAAATCGTCGATAGGAGCGATCGCTAGAACACCCGCATTGTTGACGAGGATATCAATGCCGCCCAATTTGTCCACTGTTTGCTCAACAGCGGCGACCACTGCACTGGCATCGGCGCTGTCGGCTTGGATGGCAAGAGCTCGGACACCTAGCCCCTGCGCAGCTTGCGTGATCTCGTTGGCTTGATCGGGCGAGCTGCTATAGGTAAAGGCGACATCAGCGCCTTCACTTGCCAAACGCTTGACGATAGCAGCCCCGATACCACGACTACCTCCGGTAATGAGTGCGCGTTTATTCTTGAGTGTGTGGTTCATGTTTGATACCGTATGATGAGAAATCGGATAAATCAAGAGAATTCATAAGACCTGCTGTGGTTGACCAATCGTTTTCAATGCCAATACGCTCATCCAACATCCCAATCCATCCACAATTAATATAAGGTAAGCTGTGACGAGCGAAAAGCAGACCCCAACCTTCAAAGGAAACTTGAGACACATGATCAGGACTAATCACGATGAAATGATTGTAGATTCCAAAAAGGAGTGATCCTGCTATTGAACTAAGCAACAGCCAGCTACCAATGCGGTAGAACTGGGTCCAAAGTAAAACAGCTGCAATGATGGGAGTCGGAAAAATCACAATACCCACAAACAAACTCTGAACCAGAGAGAGGCGAACTGGGATTTCCACATGCGCTAAACCATGCAGTCCGTTTGTGAGCGCGTGCATGACCACGATCGCTGTTCCATATTGAGCAATCTTCATCTTGCTTCTCCCTATAAATTGTTAACTGGCATGAGCCACGGCGGTGTCAACCATCCATTCCAAAGGTCGAGGCTGAAAATTCAGTTCGCGTTTTGCCTTAGCATTCGATGCCCCTCGCATCTGAGTACCGTAATAGACAGCATCCGCACCACTCATTCGCAGAGCATCCTCAACCGATACCTGCGGAGGTGGTGGAGCATTGAGCCATTGGGCATAAGCACAGAGCCACTCGCGCACCTCTAAGGGGCGATCGTCCGTAATCAGGTAAATGCCAGGATTGCCTCGCTCAACTAAGTTAATTTCAACTTAAGTGTTTTGAAGCGCGCTCGCCTTTGGAGAGCTTCGATACGCGCAGAACAATCAGCAAACCACTTTCATCCTGATTGAAAAATATCAGGTTAAGCTGAATTCTGACAAAGGTCTCGTCACTACGAGACTAAAAATTTACCTATAGGAATAGAACGCTTAAGTTGCATCTTAACTTAAAAACTTAAGTGGACTGAATAGAATGAAAGTTGAAGAATGATGACAGCAGACAAGAACCTTAGTACAGCATTTGATTAATTCGTAATGTTTTTAAACGCGTTGAGCATTGAGGTAAACGCATTCGTGACGCAGAGTTTTCGTTTAAGTTTTCGCTATGAACTTATGCAATCATGTACTTAGTAGTAACAAAGGAGATCAGTGATAGTGAGTTTGATTAAAACTTATTCATCCTGTAAACGAACACTTGGAATTGTTACAGTGGCATTAGTCTTTATCATGCCAACAGTTCGTAGTAGTGCTGAAGAAAGTCAGTGGGGATCGGATAATCAGTGGAGGTTGGGTGGTCAGAACCTAAACAATACTCGCTCTACAGCAGGTGAGAGATACCTCAGTCCAGAGAACGTAACACACTTGTCTCCTAAATGGGTTTTCAGTGCAGGTGGTGAACTCTCTGCAACACCAGCAGTTGTAGATAAAACTGTATATATGCCAGACTGGGGCGGTAATTTTTTTAAGATTGATGCACAGACGGGTACACAGATTTGGGCAAATAGCATTGCAAGCTTAATTAATGATCCAAGTATCCCAAAAGCTGTATCGCGCACAAGTCCAGCACTCCAGGGGAATAAAGTGATTATTGGTAGCCAGGAAGGTGCTTTCCTGATAGCAGTTAACAAAGATACTGGCAAGCTAATCTGGAAAACAAAACTTGACGAGCACCCGTATGCTATTATTACTCAATCACCGACCATTTATGGCAATCGTGTGTATGTTGGAGTTGCCTCTTCTGAGGAAACAGCGGCTAACGATGCAAACTACCCATGCTGCACATTCCGTGGAAGCATGACGGCGGTAGATTTGAATACTGGAAAGCTACTGTGGAAAACTTACACTGTACCGGAAAATTATGGTCAATCGGATGGCTACTCAGGTGGAGCAGTATGGGGTAGCACACCAGCAATCGATCCAAAGCGAAATTCGGTATATATTGCAACAGGCAATAACTACAATGTGCCTCAAACGGTAAGAGATTGTATTGCAAAACTCTCTTCACAGACAGCTCCTGATCAGTCGCAATGCCTCGATCCCAATAATTATATTGACGCGATCATGGCACTTGATCTCGATACTGGCACGATTAAGTGGGCAAATAAACTACAGGGATACGATACCTGGACTCTTGCCTGCTACTATGGCGTTATCTCTAATTGCCCTGACCCCAAAGGAGCAGATTATGATTTCGCTCAGGCACCCATGCTTTTTACTGTTAAAGATGCTGGAAAATCGCGCGATCTACTTGGTGCTGGTCAGAAGAGTGGTGTCTTTTGGGCGCTTGACCCGGATACTGGAAAAGTCGTTTGGAGCCGAATTGTTGGTCCTGGTGGTCCTATTGGTGGAATAATGTGGGGTTCGGCTACGGATGGTCAACAAATTTATGTTGCGATTTCAAACTACGGATTTGAGCAGTACACATTAGAGCCCTCGGGTGAGACTATTAAAGGTGGGTCATGGAGTGCGCTCGATGCAGCGACTGGCAAAATTATCTGGCAAACAGCAGATCCAACAGGTGAAAGGGATATGGCTCCAATCACAGTAGCGAATGGAGTGGTGTATGCTGGCTCGATGGCATCTGGAGCCGATAAGAATAACATGTATGCATTAGATGCAAAGACTGGTAAGATTCTATGGAATTTTAACAGTGGGGGATCAGTAGTTGCAGGTGCAGCAGTGGTTGATGGTACAGTGTACTGGGGTTCTGGCTACACCCACGTCCCAGGCGAGTTTAAGTCTAATAATAAGTTTTACGCATTTACAGTCTCGAACCATCCGTGACAGGTTAAGGTGAGGGAGTTGCAACAAAATAAAATACAGTTCAAGGTGGGATAATGGTAATATCCCATTTGGGCAATGTTTCAAAGTGATGGACTAATATGCATATACCCACAGTGGTGGGGGTCAGAAAACTGTTGACCATATCCTCTCCCTGTACCTGTAGCAAAACAGGCAGCACACCTTCTAACCACTCTTCCAACGGCGGGGCATTTTGCAGCGATCGCCACACCACCACCTCAAACTCGCTTTGAATTAGCTGTACCAGCTTGGCTGCCAAGCTGCTTTTGCCAATCCCACCAATCCCCAGCAGCAGGACGAGGCGGCACTGTTCCTCCAACACCGACTGCTTGAGGCGCATCAGTTCTTCACTACGTCCGCACAAGGTAGAGGTATCAATGGCACTACCCCAATCTGACTGAGG
This sequence comes from Scytonema sp. HK-05, assembly GCF_963872035.1. Classification (NCBI taxonomy): domain Bacteria; kingdom Bacillati; phylum Cyanobacteriota; class Cyanophyceae; order Nostocales; family Scytonemataceae; genus Scytonema; species Scytonema sp. HK-05. The sequence continues at coordinate 23,138 of NZ_CAWMYC010000126.1, read as the reverse complement.
CTGCTCCGCTTGGAGGATCACTTCTGCTTCCTCAATGGCAGCACTGGGTCGAGTCTAGTCATTCTTGCTTAACTCCAAGCCAAAGGCTCGGAATGCCCACTGCAACGATTGCTTGTCTACGGGTTCTGTACGTCCCAACACTTTGGCGATCGTATTTAAGGATAACCCCATGCGCTCGCTGAGTTCTTCCAGGGTGAAGCGATCCCCGGCATTCTCGTTGAACTCAGCTTGGGTTTTGGCTGCTTGAAACTTGCCCCACCCCTGTGTAGTTAGGATGACCCCTCGGTAGCGCCTAGTCTTTTGCAGTTGCATCAAAGTCACCTATAACAGGGACGCAGCTTAATTCACATAATTTTCACATGAGCTAAGCTTGAAGCCTACGAATGAAACTATTGTTAACAATCCACCTCTAGATGTAGAATGCATTACAAAGGCTGCATTTAAGCGATCGCCTCAGTCTTATATAACTCCTTGTCCCTCCGCCTTGGTACTTCATAAGTCATAAAATCATATGCCATCTCTGTGTTAGGAAAAATAGCACGAGCTTCCTCAAGTAAATCTTTCAACTCTATTGCATTTCCAGGAGCATAGCGGGGACTAAAATGTGTCATAATCAGTCGGCGCGCTCTTGCGGCTAAAGCGGTTTGCGCCGCCATTGTGGTTGTGGAATGCAACCTTTGAAAAGCCATCTCTGCATCTTGATGGGCGAAGGTTGCTTCATGAATTAATACATCTGCATCCTGTGCCAATTCCACAGCGCCATCACAATAAACTGTGTCTGTACAATAAGCAATTTTGCGTCCAATTTCTGTCGGTCCACACAGTTCCTGACCGTTAATCACTCGCCCATCAGCAAGGGTCACTACTTCACCGCGTTTGAGTTGACCGTAAATGCGACCGGGAGGAATTTGCAACGCTTTGGCTTTTTCTACATCAAAACGTCCTGCTCGGTCTTTCTCACAGACGCGGTAGCCAAAGGAGGTGACGCGATGATGCAAAAGACCACACGTTACAGTGAATTCATCATCTTCGTAAATCACCCCTGGACGTACAGCGTGAACTTTGACAGGATAGGAAAAGTGAGTATGAGAGTAACGTGAGGCGGCTTGCAAGTAGTCATTTAATCCAGATGGACCATAGATATCAACACGTTGTACATTTCCAGCTAAGCCGCAACTAGCCAAAAGACCCATTAAGCCAAAAATATGGTCGCCGTGCATATGGGTGATAAAAATTCGGGAGAGTTGGCTACTTTTTAGGTCACTCCGCAAAAGTTGATGCTGAGTCCCTTCGCCACAGTCGAATAACCACAGCTGAGCTCGTTGTGGTAACCTCAGGGCGACACTGGAAACGTTGCGCGATCGCGTAGGTACACCGGAACTCGTCCCTAGAAATGTTATCTGCACAGCCTTATTTTGCCTTCCTCTTGCTGAATTTGGCTTTCTATTCTCTATAGTGGCACGGAAAAAAGCAAATTTCTTTTGCCAGAAAGTCTCCCTCAGTAGAAATAACATTCTCTGCGGATCTCAGGAAAATAACAGTATTCTTCTTTTTTGTATAACAATATACTTGTTTGCCTTTCAGCCTTCTACTGACTTAAGAGGTCATTTATAAAGTAAATATTAAGTAGGATGTGTTACGGCTATGTAATGATTTGAAAGTTTGAGATAGTAAGAACTTGCCGCAGGGCATCGCAAAAGTTGGTGTCGTACTCTGGCTTTAACGCACCCTACAACTTAAGGTTTACTTTATAAATCAGTTCTAACTTTTGTTCATCTCAGTATTTCTACGAAATGAAATCTTTTTTTATGCTTATATCACAATACAGTTCAGTTAAGGATTGATCCTCCCTAGCCCTCCTTAAAAAGGAGGGAACTAAGCCCCCTTTTTAAGGGGGTTGGGGGATCTTAACAAAACTAAACACCACTAACTGAACCGTATTGGCTTATATCAGTAATTTTTCAGTATTTATGAAAAGTTATCACCACTTTAAAACATAGATTTTTTGCATTTAAAATGTTTATTTTAACCCAACATTTACAATAATTAAGTCACAATGACAATCATAACTTTCAAAATAAAAATCAATGGAAAAGCCATAAACAGACAGATTTCGGGTGCTGCAGCAAACAGTTCCCTTTGCGAATTGCTGATATAAGTCCTGCATTGGAGTGCTTGCCAAATTTGTCCAAAACTTAATATATGATCAAAGCACTTTTATGCCAAGCAAACACCAGATATCTAGTGTCCGTCGCTCATTAAAACTGATATTATTGTGCAGCCTTTCATCTATCTTATGGCTGAATCACACTGCGTTATCAGCTTGGCGATGGGAAGTTGGGGACGCAGTAACGGCAGAAACTCGCGATGCTAGTCAACTGGTGCAGCAAATACAACAAAGCAAACAGGCTATTGTTTACTATCGCCAAACCAAAAATTGGCTACAGGTAGGGCAAATGCTTACCCAGCAAGCTCAAGCTTATAAGAACTTAGGGCAACCAATAGAGGCGATCGCTCTTTTAAACAGTGTATTGCAAATTGCTCGTACACATAACAATAGTGTCTTAGAAGCATTGGCTTTAAGCAGCCGAGGGGAAGCTTATCAACAAAAAGGTGATTACAAGCAAGCAATTACAGATTTACAGGATAGCTTAAAAATTGCTAATACAATTAAAAACTCTGTCTATCGCGCTTCTGCTTTGAAAAATTTAGGAAATACATACATCAGCCTTGCTCAAGTCAATTATCTTCGTGCAAACTCCGCTGTAGAATTGGGTGATGATGACGATGCGGATATATTAAGAGAACAAGGTTTTAATTATGATTACCAAGGTTTAAAATACTTCCAAAAAAGCCTTATTCTTACCCGTCAGCACAATAATAAGCTAGAGGAAATCCACTTACTGATAAATTCGATTTTGCCTGCGAAGCGCACCAAAAAATCAAACTTAGTTAAAGCAAACTTGCAAGAAGCTTTAGTATTGCTAGAACAACTAGCAGATTCACAAGATAAAGTTTATGCAGTTATTGAATTAGCTAAATTTGTACAAGCTTTGGATGATGTCACTTTATCCTTACTTAAATGCCCAGAACCGATTGTAGAGACAGAATACATCACATCTCGACAGCTACTTCAGCAAGCCGTTTCAATTGCTCAACGTTTGCGAGATAATCGCGCTTTATCTTTTGCATTGGGTCATCTTGCTCATCTTTCTGAGTGTGGGCATAATTACGAGCAAGCACTCAAGTTAACTCGTGAAGCAGAGTCTGTTGCTGAAAAGGTGAATGCTAAAGATAGCTTGTATTTGTGGAAGTGGCAAGTTGCTCGCATTTTAAAAGCACAAAATAAACCTCTCAAGGCAATCACAGCTTATAAAGCAGCTATTACTATTTTAAAGTCGCTCCGCAGTCGTCATGTCATTTTTGATTCAAATGTACAAGAGCCTCAGGACTATTTTGAAAAAATTTACCGCGAGTTGATTGAACTAAAATTAAATTTAGTAGAAGCTGCGTCTAAAAAGAATAATAATTCTAAACTGAGTGATATACTAACCAACCTTGAAGCTTTAAAACTGGTAGAACTGCAAAATTACTTAGGAAAATCTTTCTTAACACCAGTTCATAAAAAAAGAGTTGAAGCAGATAAAGATAAAACAACTGCTGTCTTCTACTCGATTATCTTGGAAGACCGTATTGCGATTATAGTGAGTCTTCCTAACAGTGAAAAGCACTTGAAGTGGATATATATTGATAGAAAAAGCCTGAGACAACAAATCAACGAATTTCGTAGAGGTTTGGAGAGACGTAGTAACATAATTTACAACCCCCAAGAAGCACAGAATCTGTACAACTTGATAGTTCGTCCTTTCGCCAAAGATTTAGATTCATTGCACGTTAAAACTCTGATTTTTATCAATGATGGAATTCTTCGCACTGTACCAATGGCGGCGCTGCATGATGGTGAGGAATTCTTGGTTCAGAGATATGCGATCGCCACAACCCCCAGCCTAACCTTAATAAATACTAAAAAAGTGAACCATGAAAATCTCAAGGTGCTAGCTGTAGGGTTAACCAAAAATGCGGTAGTTGATGGTCGAACATATGAGGCGCTAACAAACGTCAAACAAGAAATTAATCAAGTTGTGGCACAAATTCCGGATAGCAAGCAATTATTGGATGAGAATTTTACATACGCTCATCTCCAAGCTGAACTGAGCCAAATTGCTTACTCTATTATTCATATTGCCACTCATGGTACCTTCGGCACAGTTCCCGAAGATAGCTTCCTCGTCACAGGCAATAATGCCAAGCTTACTATGACTGATCTAGATAATATGATTGGTACTGTTGCTCGCAGTTCTAAGTTAGTAGATTTACTAGTGCTGACTGCATGTGAAACTGCTATTGGAGATAACCGTGTTGGTCTTGGTTTGGCTGGTGTGGTGGGAAACGCTAGTGTGAAAAGTGTTCTCGCTTCCCTTTGGTCGATTAATGATGCTGCTACTGTCACTTTAGTGAAAAAATTTTATACAGAATGGTACCAAAACAGAGTAAGTAAAGCCGAGGCTTTGCGTAGGGCGCAACAGACACTGATTTCTAGTCGTAAGTATGCCCATCCCTACTACTGGGCACCATTCATCCTCGTGGGTAATTGGCTGTAGGTAGGCTTTTTATAAGCCTGCAACTATGCCACAGTGGTCAATATCTTGTACTCTAATTTCTGAGACTCAAGACGGCACTTGCACCCTTTGAGCTAAATCTTGCCGCAGTCGAGTGAAGTGGCTTGGATTGAGCGTGAGTAATATATCCACCTCAGCTTTGAGAGCAGCTTGGGCAATTAGCGCATCAAAAATTCCGCCACCCGGAAGATTTAGCCTAACCATACAGGCGATCGCTTGTTGGTAATCATCAGCAGTGAGCACAATTGCGGCAAACAAATCGAGGTTCTCGTCGATTAAGCGTTGGGCGATTGCCCGAAGGGCAGTGGGCTAAAGCCCAATCGCTGGCGAAATTGGTGGTCTTACAGGTAAGCGAGTCAGAACGGAATAAAGTTCAGCAAAGGTATGGGTTGAGAGATAGCCGTCAATTTCCTTTTCTTGCACCCTTTGCAACCACGGTAGACAAACACCATGCCGAGGATGGCTAACTTCAAAAGCTGCCACCAATACAGATGTGTCAAACAGGACTTTCATAATCTCTGATTAAGCCAGTGATTCGTTCTTCCCGCATTTGCTCAACAGAGGTTTCCAGGTTGCCAATTGGAGTAGATTGAACAACTAAGGTAGTCCCAACCCGGTATACCAGAGGTTCAGCATTCAGTAAATTTTCTATCGCGGCTTTCAAAAAAGCTTCTGCTGTCATACCTTGCGCTGCGGCTTGAGCTATCAAACGCGCTTCAATTTCTGGAGTTAATTCAACGGTAATTGCCATAGAATCATCCTGCCCTCTGTTTTATAATGCGATACGCCTCTGGCGCGTCTGCGATCCGCGCAATCTCCACTCATATTACATCTTTTTTGTCAACCATTATGACTTGAGCGGCGTTCTAGTATCCTAAATCTACTGAAACTGATAATATCAATCTATAAAACTGATATGTACATTTGTAAAGATTGTGAAAATTCTGCTGGTAGAGGACGATCGCCCAACGGCAGCAGTACTTTATGAGGTTCTCACGGTTCAGTACTACACAGTTGAACTAGCAACGGATGGTGAAAATGGGTTGGCATTAGCAACATCATGCAACTTTGACTTGATCTTGTTGGATCTGCTGATTCCCAAACTCGATGGGATTAGCCTTTGCCGTCAACTTCGCGCTCAGGGAGTTCAAACACCGATTCTCTTACTCACCGCTAAAGATCAGAGTGCCGATGTGGTCAAGGGATTAGATGCGGGCGCAGACGATTATCTCACCAAACCCTACGAGTTGTGTGAGTTGCTAGCACGGATGCGCGCGTTGCTGCGTAGAGGACAGACTGAGCTAGTGCCTGCTGTACTGACGTGGGAGAATCTTTGCGTCAATCCCGTCTCGGCAGAAGTCACTTACAAAGGGCAACTTATATCTCTAACCCCCAAGGAATATAGCCTGCTGGGGCTGTTCTTGCGTAATCCGCAACGTGTCTTTAGCCGCAGTGACATCATTGATCGCCTCTGGTCAATTGATGCCATACCTAGCGAAGGAACTGTCACCAATCTGATTAAAGACTTGCGGCAAAAGCTAAAGGCTCAGGGAATGTTTGCCGATCTACTCGAAACCGTCTATGGCTTGGGCTATCGACTTAAGACTCCACCCAAGAGTGAGGGAGCAAAGGGTGTGTTGTCTGGTGAACAGGGCGAACAGACACACAGACTTGGAGAAGCAGGGAAAGGAAAACGTCAAATGGGTCTTGCTTCAGTCAACAAAGTCATAGAACGTTACAAAGATACGTTTGCCCAACGAGTGATTTTGCTAGAGCAAGTAGAACTTGCCTTGCGCTTCGGGAAATTGCAGCCCGAACTCCGCCAGCGTGCAAGCAACGAAGCACACAAGCTGGCAGGGACACTGGGATCGTTTGGTTACGAGACGGGATCGAAGTTAGCGCAGGCGATTGAACATCTCCTAATGGACGACAAGCCTTTAGCGCCAACGCAAGCCCCTCAACTCTCAAAACTTGTCACCGAACTCAAAGAGGCGCTTAGTAAACCTCCCACACCACTAACTATTGAAGAGCTTGAGCCAACGAATATTCCTCTGGTGCTGGTCATCGATGATGAATCCTTGACCAATCAACTGAAAACCGAGGCGACGAATTGGGGAGTGCGGATTGAAATGGTTGCCAGTTGGGCGATCGCTCAAAAGCAGATTTCTCAATCTCCCAACGCTGTTTTGCTCAATCTTAATAAGCAAGATCCGCTTGAAAACAGTTTAAAGAAGCTGCAAAAACTCAAGGAGCAGCTTCCCACCACGCCAATTTTGGTGATGGCTGAGCAAGACAATCTAACAGAGCGAGTTGCTGTTTCTCGTTTGGGAGCACACCGATTTCTGCACAAGCCAGTCGCCGCTGCCGAAGTCTTTGAAGCGATCGCTCAAGTCCTGCCTCAATTTCAAGCCCCCCAAGCCAAAGTGATGATTTTAGACGACGATCCGGTAGCGCTGGAGCTATTGAGCAATCTGCTGCAACCTTGGGGGTTCAGGGTGAAGACCTTGCAAGACCCCCAACAATTTTGGGAGGTACTAACTACGACAACGCCTGACTTACTCCTGATCGATTTGGAAATGCCAACATACAGTGGAATTGACTTGTGCCGCGTGGTGCGACAAGATCCTAAGTGGGGAAATTTGCCGATACTGGTGGTTACTGCGTATACAGACCTAGAATCGATCCAGCAGGTATTTGCGGCGGGAGCTGATGATTTTATCGGCAAGCCCGTGGTGGGACCGGAGTTAGTGACCCGTGTCATCAGTCGCATTGATCGCTCGCGCTTACAGCAAGAACTAAAAACCCTAAAACGGAGGATTGGGAACTAACCAAATAATTCGTAATTTGCGCATTAATTCATTCAACTATCAGATCCACCTAACTTAAGTTAATGATTACCATCCGAGGCTACCAGCTGCTTGCCCAAATCTACGAAAGTGCTAATTCCTTGGTGTATCGAGCTATCCGAGAGGAAGGTAATCAACCCGTTATTCTCAAAGTTCTGAAAGAGGACTATCCTACACCCTCTGAACTGATTCGATATAAGCAGGAATATGAAATCACTCGCAATTTGAATGTAGATGGTGCGATTAAGGCTTATGGCTTAGAACCAGTAGAGAGAACTCTAGTTATCATCCTTGAGGATTTTGGCGCAACATCCTTAAATCTATTGATGAATGCCCCTGTAGGAGCAAAACATACCTTTCCCCTACCAGAATTTCTCAAGCTAGCCATCAAAACGGCTGAGATTTTGGGCAGCATTCACAGTCACCATGTCATCCATAAAGACATTAACCCCTCCAATATCGTCCTCAACCCAGAAACTGGACAACTCAAAATTATTGACTTTGGCATTTCCACTCTCATCACCCGCTCTAATCCGACTCTGAAAAATCCCAATGTTTTAGAAGGCACTTTAGCGTACATATCGCCGGAACAGACGGGACGAATGAACCGAAGTCTTGATTACCGCACCGACTTTTATTCTCTCGGTGTGACCTTCTACGAACTGCTAACGGGAAAACTACCGTTTGAAACGAATGATGCCCTGGAGTTAGTACATTGTCATATCGCCCAACACCCCATTCCACCGCATCAGCTAGGGGGGAAGGGCGGTACAGCCATTCCCAAGGCAGTTTCAGATATTGTGATGAAATTGATGGGGAAAACGGCAGAAGAACGATACCAAAGTGCTTGGGGACTAAAAGCTGATTTAGAAGAATGCCTTCACCAGTTACAGACGACTGGCAACATTGAACCGTTTCCCCTCGGTTCTACTGATATTTCCGACAAGTTTCAAATCCCCCAAAAACTCTATGGACGTGAAGCGGAAGTTGAAACTTTACTCAGAGCATTTGAGCGAGTTGCCCTGAGTAGTGAAATGATGCTCGTTGCAGGGTATTCCGGTGTCGGAAAATCAGCCTTAGTACAGGAGATTTATAAACCCATTACTGAAAAACGCGGTTATTTCCTAACTGGTAAATTTGACCAGTTTAAGCGAAATATTCCTTACTCAGCCATTGTGAGCGCGTTCGCCGGATTGGTACAGCAACTGTTAACTGAAACTGAAGCACAGCTTGAGCAATGGCGAGAAAAACTTCGATGTGCTTTGGGTTCTAATGGTCAGGTGATTATTGATGTACTTCCGGAAGTGGAACTGATTGTCGGCAAACAGCCGTCTGTGCCTGAGTTAGGCGCTGCTGAGTCGCAAAATCGCTTTAATCTCGTTTTCCAAAACTTCATCCGGACATTTTGTATAAAAGAGCATCCCTTAGTCATCTTTTTGGATGATTTGCAGTGGGCAGACTCCGCCAGTCTCAAGTTGATAGACCTGATGATGACGGATGCGGATACACGATATCTGTTTCTGATTGGAGCGTATCGAGATAATGAAGTCAACTCCACTCATCCATTGATGATGACTGTTGATAGGTTGCGTCATGTCGGAGCAACTGTCAATTTTATTACCTTAGCTCCTTTACAAGGTGAGTCTATCAGCCAGTTAATAGCTGATACACTGCATAGTGATACGGCATCCGTCAGACCCTTGGCATCCCTTATACTGCGTAAAACTGACGGTAATCCTTTCTTTGTTAATCAATTTTTGAAAACACTACACGCCGACAATCTGCTTACCTTTGATTTTGAACGCAATGCTTGGCAATGGAACTTAGCTCAAATTCAGGCAACGAATATCACTGACAATGTGGTGGAGTTGATGATTGCTCAGTTAAAAAAATTGCCAGAATCGACACAGCAGGTTTTGCGTTTAGCGGCTTGTGTTGGTGCAGAATTTGACTTAAAAACCCTTTCTATCATTTGTGAAAAATCAAAAAGTGAACTTTTTTCTGACTTAATGACGGCAGTTCAATCAGGGTTAATCCTATCTACATCTGAGTTAGATGAAAACCTATTCATTCAAAATTATAAATTTCTGCATGACCGGGTACAACAAGCGGCTTATGCCTTGATGGATGATGGACAAAAAACAATTCTTCACTTACAAATCGGTCGCCTGCTGTTACAAAATACCTCAGCCGATGCCTTGTCAGATGAATTATTTGAAATTGTCGATCATTTCAATCTTGGGGTTGAATTAGTAACTGATCAACAGGAGCGAAATGAAATAGCCAAACTCAATTTGATGGCGGGTCAGAAAGCCAAAGCAGCAACGGCTTATGGCGCAGCAGTTGAGTATTTGAATGTCGGGCTAAAACTTTTGAGTGCAGATAGTTGGCACAGCGAGTATGACCTTACCTTAGCTTTGTACGAAGAAGCAGCAGAGGCGGCGTACCTCAACGGGGATTTTATCACGATGGAGCGATTGGCTTTAGTTGTGTTTAACAATGCCAAAACAGTGCTGCACAAAGTCAAAGTTTATGATGTCAAAATTCAAGCATCTGTGTCACAGGGCAACCTGAAAGAAGCAGTTAAGATTGGACTGCAAGTGCTGAATCTGTTAGGGGTGATATTACCAGAAGAACCGAGCCAGTTAGATATTCAAAGAGGAATGGAGGAAACAGCTTCACTTTTGGCTGGGCAGGAAATCGAAGAATTAATCAACCTACCAAAGATGACCGAACCCGAAAAGCTAGCAGCGATGCTTGTCCTATCGAGTATAGCATCGGCTTCGTTTATAGCGGTTCCTAATCTTTTCTTACTGATTGCATTATCAAAAATTAATTTATCTATCAAATATGGCAATACAGAATTGTCACCATTTGCTTATGGTCAATACACAGTAGTTCTGTGTGGAATACTCCAAGATATTGAGTCAGCTTATAAATTTGGCAAACTCTCTTTAAAGTTGGGAGAACGGTTAAATGCTCAGAAAGTAAAAGCTAAAATATGCTTGGGATTTGGTGCCCACTCAATGCACTGGAAAGAGCATTTCAAGGAAACAATATCAGTTTTGATTGAGGGCTATCAAAGCGGAGTTGAAATCGGCGACTTTGAATATGCTGGCTATTGCGCCTGTTATGTATGTGAACATTTATACTTTCTCGGTCACGAACTTACTCAGCTAGAACAACAGATAGCAACTTATAGTAAAGCGATCGCTCGAATCAAGCAGGAAGCATCTTTTAATTGGACGGCAATCTTTCGACAAACAGTCCTCAACTTGTTGGCTCAAACTGAAAATCCCATCCAGTTATTGGGTGATGCCTACAACGAGGAGCAAAGCCTGCCACTTGCTATTAAAGCCAATAACAGAATAGAACTTTTATTTTTTTACTTAAATAAACTCATATTGTGTTATCTATTTGGTGACACTCGGCAAGCCGTCCATAATGCAGTACTCGCTAAACAGTATCTAGAAGGATTAGCTACAATGCTAGTTACTGGTTTACTGCATTTTTATGATTCCTTAGCACATTTGAGCGCATTTGTCGAGGCTTCAAACTCCGAAAAAGAAACTTGGCTCAATCGGGTTCATGCAAATCAAGAGAAAATGCAGAAATGGGCATATCATGCACCCATGAATTATCTGCATAAATTTTATCTAGTCGAGGCAGAGAAAGCACGAGTCTTGGGTCAATTTTTTGAAGCCGAGGAGTTTTACGAACAAGCGATTCAAGGAGCAAGGGAAAACGAATATATCCAGGAAGAAGCTTTAGCTTATGAGTTAGCTGCCAAGTTTTATTTAGCGCGTGGTAGGTTGAAGTTTGCCCAAACTTATATGCAAGAGGCTCATTACACCTACACTTGTTGGGGAGCAACAGCAAAGGTTAAGGATTTAGAACAACGGTATCCCCAATTTTTTGCCAAAACAGCTTCGAGCGAGGGCATCAAGCCTTACAGTAATGCAATTTTAAGCACTGGCTCGAAAACATCTACTGAACTCGATTTGAGCAGCGTTCTCAAAGCCTCACAAACCCTGTCGGGTGAAATTGTGCTCAGTACCCTGTTAGAAAAGATGATGAAAATTGTCCCGGAAAATGCAGGGGCACAGAAAGGTTATCTGATTTTGCGATCGCAGCTTGAGCCAGGGAATAACAATGGGCAATGGGTGATTTCGGCATCAGGAATTGATAATAATGAATTCAAGATTTTACCATCCATCCCCGTTGAAACAGTTGGTGGCAGCAGTGATACCCCAATGGTGTGTGATGCGATCGTCAATTACGTTATCCGTACCCAAGAAAGCGTTGTTTTGAATGATGCTTCTGGTGAAGGCAATTTCATTCATACTCCTTACATTGTTAAACAGCAACCGAAATCAATTTTGTGTGCCCCCCTGCGAAATCAAGGCAAACTGGTAGGTATTTTGTACCTGGAAAATAATCTGACAACTGGGGCTTTTACGCCAGATAGATTGGAAGTCTTGAAACTGTTATCGACCCAGGCAGCAATTTCGATTGAAAATGCCAAGCTTTATGCCGAAGTGCGTGAAAATGAGAGGAGGCTGACTCAATTTCTAGAGGCAATACCCATAGGCATCGGAGTGCTGGATGCTCAGGGTAGATCCTGCTATGCCAATCGAATGGCTGTGGAGTTACTAGGTCAAGGAGTCGCGCCGTCAGCTACAGGCGAACAATTGGGAGAAGTTTATCAACTTTATGTCGCGGGAACATCTCGGCAATACCCAAGTGATCAACTACCAATCCTGCGAGCCTTGAGCGGCGAGCAGGCGATCGCGGATGATATAGAAATCCACCAACCGGATAGGATTATTCCCGTCGAAAGTCGAGGAACACCCGTCTTTGATGAAAAGGGTTACCTTGCCTATGCGATTACTACAATTCAAGATATCACAGAACGCAAACAAGCTCAGCAGATTTTAACTGACTACAATCGTACTTTAGAAAAGCAAGTTGTTCAAAGGACAGCCGCTTTACAAGAGAGTGAAGCGACTTTAAAAGCGGCTCAACGAGTTGCCCATGTCGGAAGCTGGGAATTTGATGTCATGACACAGAAAATTACCTGGTCGGAAGAACAATTTCGCATTTTTGGTCTTGATCCAACTCAAAGCGAACTAACCTACGAACAATACATCCAGCAGATTCATCCGGATGACCGAGCATTAGTGCAACAGAGTTACGCGCAAATGATGGGGACTGGGAGAGGCGAGGAATTGGATTTTCGGATTGTACGCCCTAATGGTGAAGTTCGGCACGTTTCTCGAAGATGCGAGGCTGTCGTGAACGAGCAAGGGCAGGTGATTAAATTCTTCGGAACGATACTTGATATTACGGACCGCAAACGGGCAGCATTAGAACTGCAACAGCAAAAAGACCTGCGCGAGACGATTTACAACGAATCTGCCGATGCTCTGTTTCTGGTCGATCCTGAAACATTGCTGATCTGTGACTGCAATCATCGAGCAGTAGAACTGTTTGAAGCGGATAGTAAAGCCGAACTGATTGGCATCAGAGGGCATATACTTCAGGTTCGTCCATTTACCTCGGACGAACTGGGCGAAATCACTGCGGAAATTGACCAAAAAGGCTTCTGGAGTCGGGAAATGGAATACGTAACCCGAAAAGGAAATTTCTTTTGGGGCAACCTGGCTGCTAAGGGCGTTTCGATTGCTAATCAAGTCATCCATCTAGTGCGGGTAACAAATATTACCCATATCAAACAAGCTGAGTTAGCTCTGCGTGAAAGTGAAGAGCGGTTTCGCCATGCGTTTCATGATGCCCCCATTGGCATGGCGCTGCTGGGATTGGATGATCACTGGCTCTCTATCAATCCGATGCTAGGTGAAATGCTTGGCTACTCCGAATCAGAGACTCTAATGCTGAACGCATCTAAGCTAATTCACCCGGAAGATGTTAATCAGCTTCAGGACTGCATCGAGCAAGTCCTGACTAACGAGAATCGCAATGCTCAAGTCGAGTTGCGCTACTTGTGCAATCGAGGACGCATCGCTTGGGGACTAACGAGCATCTCGCTGGTACGAGATTCCCAGAACGAACCTTTGTACTACGTCGCCCAGATCCAAGATATCACCGAACAGCACGCTATTGAGCAGATGAAAAATGAATTCATTTCCATCGTGAGCCATGAACTTCGCACCCCGCTCACAGCTATCCAAGGATTTTTAGGGCTGCTTAATACTGGTATCTACGACAACAAACCCGAAAAAGCCAAGCGGATGATTCAGCAAGCTTTAACGAACAGCGATCGCCTGGTGCGTTTGGTAAATGATATCCTTGACTTGGAGCGCTTGTCTTCGGGGCGAGTGCAGCTTGTGAAGGAAGTGTGTCAGGCAGAAGATTTAATGCAACGAGCAGTTGAAGGGGTACAGTCAATCGCTATTGCAGCCACCGTTACGCTATCGATCACTCCCACCACAGCTCGCGTGTGGGCTTCCCCCGACTCGATCATCCAAACCCTGACCAATTTGTTGAGCAACGCCATCAAGTTTTCTCCCCCGAACTCGGTTATTATCTTGTCTGCCCAATCACAGACCGACTCAGTTCTGTTTCAAGTCAAAGACCAAGGCAGAGGCATTCCCGCCGACAAACTAGAAAAGATTTTTGAACGCTTCCAGCAGGTTGATGTCTCTGATGCTCGCGCCAAGGGAGGAACTGGTTTAGGCTTGGCGATTTGTCAAAGTATTGTCCAACAGCACGATGGTAATATTTGGGTAGAGAGTACGTTCGGTGAAGGTAGCACGTTTTATTTCACCTTGCCAATACCACCAGCAGGAATGATTAGAGAATCATGACCAAACGCATCCTTGTGATTGATGATGAAGAATCGCTGCGAGAACTTGCCTGCACCTGCTTGGAGGATTTGGGAGGGTGGGAGGCGATCGCCGCCCAATCCGGTTATGAAGGACTCCACAAAGCCCAGGAGTATGCTCTTGATGTGATTCTCCTCGACGTATCGATGCCTGACATGGATGGCTTGGAATTCTATGAGCAACTCAGAGCCAACCCAACAACTCAAATGATTCCGGTGATTTTGCTAACAGCCAAAGTATTACCAAACGAGCGCAGCCGCTTTGCTCAATTAGATATAGCCGGAATTATTACAAAACCCTTCGATCCAACGCTGATTTGCGAACAAATAGCCCAAATGCTAGGTTGGACTGAGTAATGTTAGTGAAAAGCGACCCCTTGCGGGTACAAAGGAGCGATCGCGATTCGGGGCACTGCGCTTTGCGCGATCGCCCATATTCGAGTTAGTAGTTGTTGGTTGCTCCTTTCTTACATATTGGGACAGGTTGGCATATCATCTCCAACGAGTAGCCTTGCGAGACTGGGCAATGCCTCACCGTAAGTTGGGTGAATGTGAACCGATTGTTCGAGTACCTGCCACGTTGCTTTAGCTTCCATAAGTGACAAAAAGACATGCACGAGTTCAGCCGTTTCGTACCCAACCAGCGTTGCTCCTAAAATCAAATTTGTGTGGGTGTCGATGACCATGCGGTAGAAACCCAGATCGTGCCCCCACTCAATGCTACGGGCGATGTGAGCCATCGGCAGGGTGACTTCGCGGACAGTAATGCCCTGTTTCTGAGCCTGCTCTAGCGTCATCCCTACCCGACCCACTTGCGGCTCTGTGTAGACGGCATAGCCTAACACCCGATCATTGCGTGTTCGGTGTTCGCCACACAGAATGGCTTTCAAGCGACGATAGTCTTCCCAAGAAACATGGGTAAAAGCAGGCTGCTTGGCAGCGTCTCCGATCGCATAAATCCCAGGGCAAGTCGTTTGAAACTGATCATCAATTTTAATAAACCCTTGTGCATCCAATTCAACGCCTGTCACCGCAGAATTTAATGCCTGAGTATTCGGTTTGCGCCCAGTCGCAATCAGCAATGCTTCTCCATCAAGTACTTCGCCATTGTTCAGCGTTAGGGTAAACACACCGTTGGTATAAGCAACCTGCTGAACAGTCACATTGAAATGCAGTCCAATTCCGTCTTGCCCAAAGGCATCAGCAAGCACAGCACTGACATCGGATTCTTCTTGAGCCAGCAGGCGATCGCCCCGCACAATTAATTCGGTCTGACTCCCTAAACGCGCCATTCCCTGCCCTAACTCTAGGGCAATATAGCCACCGCCGACCACGAGCAACCGGGGCGGAATCTGCTGCAAATCAAAGAAATTTCGGTTGGTGAGATAAGGCGTTCCAGCTAAACCGGGAAAGTCAGGAATGGTGGAGGATGTCCCTGTATTGATGACGATGATCGCAGCCTGCACCGTTACACCGCCTCCGCTTACAGTTCGCTCTCCGGTGAAAGCAGCTTCAGCGCAGACGACTCTAACCCCTGCACTCTCTAAGCGCCGCTTGGTACCCTGGTTAAACTGGCTGCGAATACTACGCACACGCTCCATCACTGCAGAAAAATCGACTTCGACCTGCGCGTGTATGCCTAGCTTTGCGGCTTGTCGAGCGCGACCTGCGGCATGAGCAGCGGCTAAAAAGGCTTTAGAAGGCGTACAACCATAGTTGATACAACTGCCGCCTAACGCATCGCGCTCAAATAGAACGACGTTTCGACCTGCTTTGGCAAAGTCAGCCGCGAGTGGAACTCCGCCCTGACCGCTTCCAATCACAATTACATCTGCTGTTTCCATTGTTACCTCTGTTAATAGCTGGTCATCACAGTTTGTCGAGTACGACTGGCTTTAATTAAATTGGCTGCCTTCTCGCCAATCATGATGGTCGGTGCGTTCGTATTGCCTGTCGTCAGCGTTGGCATGATGGAGGCATCGACGACCCGCAAGACCTCAATTCCATGTACTCGCAGTTCAGAGTTTACCACTGCCATTGGATCAGTGCCCCGGAATGCAAGTACCCACCGGATGGGACAGCCCTCTCTCTCGCTCCTCTTGACGGACGACGTGCGGCTGCTCCAGCCCGAACGCGTCGGCAAGGCGCACAACGAACTCGCCCATCGCGCGCGGAAACATGAGCGCGTCGCGGCGCTCGGAGTGTCGGAAGCCCGGGAGGTCGATCGCCACGAGGTGCGCGTACTCGGCAAGCCGCGACCACGCTGGCTCGAACGCATACAGGCTCTCCGGCCACGGACTGAGGAGGAGGGCATGCACACCTCGCCCTGGGTTCTCACTCTCGGCGTAGCGGATGGATAGCCCGTCAACGGTGCGGAATTGCGGTTGGATAGACGTGTGCAACGAGACGGTCATGGGTTCGTTCTTCCTGAGCACACTGCCATCAGATGCCTACCCGCTGTTTGGTTGCGTAACTTCTGATTGAGTCATGGTGTCCTCCCTTTGAGTAGTTTTGGATTTGAGTAGTTTTGGATTTTTTGGGTTTGTGCGTGGTTGAGCCAACTAGCGCAGCGATCGAAACGCGGCACGAATCTCCTCAGAGAAGAGCTGCGGCTGTTCCCACGCCGCGAAGTGGCCGCCCTTATCGGCCTCGTGGAAGTAGATTAGGTTGCGATAGGCGCGCCGGGCCCACGTCTGTGGAACTCGATATTCCTCCTCCGGAAATACCGTGATGGCCACCGGGAGCGAGACAAGGGCAGTCTTCTGCGCAGTCGCGTTCAAAATGCTGGTGCTGCCGTTCTCCCAGTACAGCCGAGCTGACGAGACCGCGCTGTTCGTCAGCCAGTACAGCGTGATGTCGTCCAGCACCTCGTCTTTCGTCGGGGACTTTTCGGAATCGCTGCTGCTGCTTGTCCACTGCGCGAAACCTGGATGCCCGAGCATCCACGCCGCGAGTCCGGTCGGCGAATCCGTCAGTCCGTATCCGACCGTCTGCGGCCGCGTGCCCATCACCACGGCGTAAGCCCGTTCCTTCTTATTGAACGTGTCGAGTGAGTCGAACGCCGCACGTTCCTTCTTGGAGAGCCCCGCCGGCGCGGATCCGCCACTGGCGAGCACCGCGGCCACGTCGGGCGGAATCGTCGCCGGCAAGTTGATGTGGATGGCGAGTAATCCTGCCGGTGCCTGGCGCGCCATTGCGCTGGAGATGGGGGACCCCCAGTCGCCGCCCTGGGCGACGTAGCGGGTGTACCCAAGGCGCTTCATCAGCTCGGCCCAGGCGCGGGCGATGTGGTCAGGATTCCAGCCGGTGCCCGTCGGCTTGCCGGAGAAGCCGTAGCCGGGCATCGACGGGATGACCAGGTCGAAGGCGTCCTCCGGGCGCCCCCCGTACGCCGTCGGGTCGGTCACCGGGCCGATGATCTTTAGCTGTTCAAATACCGATCCGGGCCATCCGTGCGTGATGATCAACGGCAAAGCGTTAGGATTTTTGGAGCGGACGTGGATAAAGTGAATGTCCAGGCCGTCGATGGTCGTTACGAACTGCGGTAAGGCATTCAGCTTCGCCTCGGCTTTCCGCCAGTCGTACTCCGTTCCCCAGTAACGGACGAGCTCCTTCATTGTCGCCAGTTGCACGCCCTGCGACTGGTCAGCAACCGTCTCCTTGTCAGACCACCGGGTCGCTGCAATCCGCCTGCGGAGATCGACGAGCGCCGCTTGCGGGACATGGACGTGAAAGGGACGGATGGCGCTGTCTTCGGTCGCGATCGCCTTGGCCGCGACCTGGGTTTGTGCGTCGGTCTGGGGGGATTGCTGCGCAAGCAGGTGAGTGGGCAGTACCAGAAACACCGTTGCTGCCAAGAGCGCGACGAGGAGTCGCCAGAGCAGGACGAAGGCATCTGCGGTGCGGGCTTTAGTTTTGTAATGTACTTTTTTCAGTTTGGTCATGGTGTTTTTTCCTTGCTGCAAATCATCCCTTCCACGACTCAAGCTAAACACGATCAATAACCGTCAACTTCGACGACTGCTTTGGCAAACTCCTGCGGCGCTTCCTGAGGCAGGTTGTGCCCGATACCGCCTTTGATAGTGCGGTGCGCGTAGAGGATTGCCTTCTCGATCTTGAGCGCATCCATTAGAGCGATGATATCGAGCGCGCTCGCTGATGGCTGAGCATTCCGAAATGTTTCACTTGAAAGAAACCTCGTCGTGCCATAGCTGCGCAGATACGGGATAATTACTCGGTAACCCTTGGATGCCAACAGCGGGGCGACATTGACATAGCTGTAAATGTCGTAGGGCCATCCATGCAGAAGGATTACCGGACGGCCATTCGCGGAACCGGCCTCGGCGTATCCGATACTCAGCAGGCCGGCATCGATTTGCTTTAGTGGAGCAAATGATTTGTTCGTCCGTTCCATTTTTACTAACATTTGAAGAGCAAAAACTTCCTGTTTCAACCGAGACTGTCGGTGAGCCAGCGCTGCAGGAGGGTTTCCCGACAGCAGGCGACTGGCGAACCCGGAGGGCAGCACCTCGTCCACAAGCAGACACGACGGAACTCGCCGCGTATTTCGATATGTTGATTGCCGCGTTCAAATCGCGGTCAATTTCAAAATCACATGAATGACAGTGGTAGACTCGCTCCCTTAGACTAAGCGAATCTTTTACATTGCCACAGCAAGAACAGGTTTTACTGCTAGGTGCAAATCGGTCAATAACAACCAGTTTGCTACCGTATAGTTGACACTTGTATTCCAACTGACGGCGAAACTCGTAAAATCCCATGTCTCCTATTGCTTTAGCCAAACAGCGACCCTTCCATCATCCCAGACACGTTCAAGTCTTCAATCCCTATTACCGCGTGGTTTTTGCTTAAATAAGTGGTGACTTTATGAAGAACGTCTTTACGAATGTTGGCAACCTGTCTATGTGCTTTAGCTACCAGCAACACTGCTTTATTCCAATTAGCAGAACCTTTGACCTTACGACTGAGATTGCGTTGTAGCCGTTTTAATCTACGTTCTGCTTGACGATACGATTTAGCACCGTCGAACACAACACCTGTGGATAGTGTTGCTAGCGCTTTAATACCTAGATCGACACCGACAATATCGCAAACTTTTGGTGTTTGTTCAATAGGAACATCAATTTTAAACGAGATAAACCACCTGTCTGCTTGGCGGCTAATTGTCACCGCCGCCGGCTTTACACCCTGTGGTGAGACAGCCCTGCAGGAGGAGCCAGCACCTACGGCGGGTTTCCCGCCGTAGGTGACTGGCGTTGGTTTCCCTCGGTAGGGGACTGCGTTCGCCCAAGCCGCGTGCCGCAGGCATACCCGAAGGGTAATCTCTCAAAGGTTTTCAACCATCCGATCACCGGAACCTTAATCCGCTTGTGGTCAACATGAATTGAACCATCAAGAGTAAAAGAGTCGTTTCTCCCTTTCTTTTTGAACTTTGGAAAGCCTTTGACTTTCTTAAAAAAAAATTTAAATGCATCGCTCAAATGCCGTAATGCATATTGAGGGGAGCATTTACTAACTTCGTAGTACCAAGGGTTTTCCGGCTTAATTGAAGCCACCAACCACTTGTGTAAGTCAATCGAGGAAGGAAACTTAATTTTGTCATCAGGGTTGGCACGGTTATGTGCTAACACCTGCTGACATAAGGCAAGACCCTGATTCCAAGCATGACGCGCTACACCAGCGTGTTTAGCCAGGATCAATCGTTGCACTTTGTTAATTTTGAGTTCTGTCTTAAATCCTAGTAGCATAGTTAGATTGTACAGCATTTAACGTACAATTACTATGAGTAAACGATTAGACATTCGACTTCCTGACGAGTACCACGAAATTCTTGAACAGTATTGCAAGCAAACAGGAGCAACAAAGACTGGAGCAATAAAAATGCTACTTCTCGTACTTAAAGATGACCAATTGTTAGCAATTGTAAGGAAATCAATCACTGTTGATTAGCCCTGCCTTTTCTAATCCTGTTCACCGAGCGTTTGGGCGTAGGTTTTGCCATACGGGTAGAAGAGTTCCTTGCGGCCTTCCTGCCACGCCGCTTTCAGGTCGGGCGTTGTAATGTCCCAGTCCGGTCGGCATTTCCTGAGAACGGCGCGTAGGTCCTGGCGGAGATCTTCCAGAGTGGGCCGCCCGAAGAACCAGTAGCCCATGTAGATTTTATAAATGACCAGCCCCGGTTCCAGGACAATCGTGTAGGGGATCATGGGATTGTGGAGCGGGTCGGTGTATTCGGCAATGTCGAGGTCTTTTTGAATTTTGCGTCCCGCGTCGGAGAGGAAGGGCCAGTGGGCCCCAACACCACTGCGATATTCATTGGTCTCGGTGATGTTGTCGGTGCTGATGGTGACCAGGCGGCAATAGCCGACCTCGATCTCACGGTGGAGTTGCACTAGTCCCTCAGCCTGCCGGCGATCCTTGGGGCAGTACCCGCCGCGACTGAGGACGAGAATCATCGGATGTTGTCCTTGCAGCTCAGAGAGCTTGCGGCGCTTGGTGGTGTGGTCAGGCAGTTCGTAGTCGCTTAAGACTGCTCCTGGAACAATGTCAGAACGCATTTGAGAACTCCTTAGGTTTTGTTAGGGGCAAACAGGCGTTTGCCCGTATGTAAGATTCGATGCATGTCGAAAAGAATGGTTTATCCGTGCACTTGTGAATGTGGAAGGGACACTTCTGATGGATCAATCCGCATGCTCTGGTGACGGTGTGCCATCTTGCTCCACTCCAGCATTGGCTCCTCAAAGCTGAGTCCGTCCGCCATCAACTGCCAGTTCCACTCCTGTAATGTAGGAGGCGTCGTCCGATGCCAGAAAAGCCACAGCCTTGGCAACTTCCTCTACCGTGCCAAACCGCTTCATCGGCATCTGTTGTAGGAGACTGTTTCCGAGTTCTTGAACCGTTTCTTCCGGCAAACCCAGCTTTCCGAATAGCGGCGACTCAATCACGCCGGGACTAACCGCATTGACCCGGATGTTGCGCGGCAGTAACTCCGTTGCCAGTGTGCGTGTGAGCGATCGCAGAGCCGCTTTGGTCGCAGACACCGCTGATGTTCCGGCAATGCCTACCTCCACAAACCAGGATGTGGTGAACACAATGGCTCCACCGTCTTTCAATAGCGGCAGCGCTTTCTGCACAGTGAAGTAATTGCCGCGAAAATTGGTATTGAACAGTTCGTCCACCACCTCTTCAGTTGTACTCTCCACCGACCCCAGCTTGCCGATGCCAGCATTAGCGAAGAGTATATCAATGTGTCCATGCTTCTCGCGCACCTGTTTGAACAGTTCGTCCAGTTCAGCAGACTTGGTCACATCCGCTGAGACCACGATCGCATCTGAGCCTAACACCTTCGCCGCTTGAGAAAGCGTGTCGGGAGTCCTGCCGGTCACCACGACCTTAGCTCCTTGGCGGATAAACTCTTGAGCAGTTGCCAGACCAATGCCGCTGGTACCGCCAGTGATCAGGGCTGTTTTACCTTCCAGTTTCATGACAATCTCCTTTAGAAATACTAGAAATACTGTGTGAATGTTGCAGGTCAAGTTATGGTCGAAGCCGTCTGGTGTGTTGACTTTAGGTGTTGACGGGTGTGTGAATATCCTGTTACCGTCCGGGCTTCCGCACCCTGATCTCCTGAAGCACCCACCCGTTGCCGTCTGGATCGCTGAACGAGGCGTAAGAGGCATAGTCGCGCCGTTCCGGATCGGGACCCGCTACCCGTCCTTCAGTTCCGGCGTGGGGGAAGATCCCTCCGATGTCGTGGAACACCTCACTCACCTCGACACCGCGATCGACCAGCTCAGCACGGGCTGCCTCAATGTCATAAACGACCAGGTACAGACCTTGAACTGAACCCGGCGCGGCTGATGTAATTCCTTTACCGAAGATGATTGAGGCTTCCGATCCGGGAGGAGTCAACTGCACCACTCGGAAGTCCTCACTGGTAACGAAGTCGGCATCCAGCCGCCACCCCAACGTTTTATAGAAGTCCTTGGACTGATCGACATCGGAAACGGGCAATACCACAACTTCGAGTTTCATGTTTTGACTGGTTACTTGATTGCTATTCATCTTGTTCTCCTTGTAGATGGGTGAAGCTCAATGCCCACCTCGATTAACTTCATTCTTCTGCGATCGCCCAATTTAGACCACTCAAGTTATTTGAGTTAAAACGCGACTTAATTGTTCGGATTGGAGGAACGCCCAACACTAGTGAGCCACAAGCAATTAAACCTGGTATACTTTAACCAAAATGGAATCATTTGCCTTTTATCTGTGTTGCTGAAACTCCCGTGGAAAAATCCTGTACAAAACGAACAAACCTTCTCAAAAAGCGCGGGGTTCTTGGGAACAGTCTCAATAATGCCCTCGAAAACCCGCGATGCTGAGAACCTCGACGAAAAATCGTCGTTCTCAAACCTAATAAATAAAAGGTTTGTTCGTTTTGTATAGATAAATGCGTCCCCCGTGAGTCCTTGATTAAAGAAACGCCCGATATATTAACAGTGAACAGCTACCTACGCAGTTATCAGTTAAATACGAGTGGTCGCGCGTCCCCCACCAATTGGACCAGAGAGCGTTGGTGGCGGTGAGCGCATCCCGCAAAGCGACCGCCGTCAGGACTGATAAGTGATAACTGATAACTGATAAGTGATAACTGATAACTGATAACTGATAACTGATAACTGATAACTGATAAGTGATAACTGATAACTGATTTAAGAAAAGCGCTCTGTCGTTTGCACCATCGGCTAA